>NZ_GG665950.1:204016-210015 GCF_000156555.1 Acinetobacter sp. ATCC 27244 | reverse complement strand
CCACATCGAGAATGAACTGTTCTCCGTAGTAATGCAATGCATCTTCATCATCATCGTTTGATATAAAAACAATCGGATAACCTGGCTGCAAAAAAACAAAACCATTATTATAAATATCAGGATTTTCACTATCTTGTTCATAATAATAGTTATATTTTTTTTCATTCAAAGGAGATCTTAGAAGATAAGCTTGTGAGCATGTTTCATCAATTAAAGAAATAACTTTTCCTACAAAATCATCATCTAATTCATCTTTCACGATATCTTGAATGTATAATTTTGAAGGAATATCCATAGATCACCCATAATAAAATTTAAAGTAACATCTTGCCACAATACCTACATTTCATATACGGCAAGTTACTATATAAAAAAACATAATTTCACTATATTTATTAATAATGAAAATTGATCTAAGCTAACTTTAATCGCACTTGTAAAATATCATGAAAAAACAGCAAACTCTATATATAGCAATCTTACTTTTGGCATCGTCTTCTCTCTGGGCAGCCGAAACAAATACAACTACGACGAATACAAACACTGCAACGGCAGAAAAAACACTCCCATATGGTGACAACCCTAGTCTCGGTCGAGTATTGCTATATAAAACAGGCAAAAGCATGCAAAACCTAGGTGAATCTATCCAAGGTGCATCTGAAAACACCTCACAAAAAATGAGTGAGAGATGGAAAAACACCAAAGAATATACCGCTGAACAATCTGAAATCGTTCAGGAACAAACGCAAAAAGCCAAACAATTTACCGCTAAAAAATGGCAAGACACCAAAGATGCGGTGGTTGGTACAAATGATGGAAATGTTCCTATTGAGCGTGCTCAACTCAGCCAACCGTCATCGAATTAAAAATAAAATACCTCTAATCAAAAGTTAGAGGTATTTATTAATGGCAGATATTTAAGCTGTTTCAGTTTCGAGCTTAACCTGATGATCAATCAGATATTCATTTAAGTTAAAACGGCTGAGTTGTTGACGCATCTTAAAGGTCGTCCACTGCCAGACCGTACTATTGCGCCCGTTCCGATCAATGAAATAACTCTGACAACCACCCTTGTTCCAAACCGTGGTTTGTAAAGCCTCTTGTACGCGTTGATTAAACTCAGCGATACGCACAGGATCAGGTTCTATGGTTTTGATATTATTTTTAATCGCTTGTTTCAACGCATCTATAATATAAGTGAGCTGCGCTTCAATAATGATAAAAGCCGAAGAACTCACCGCAATATTCGGTCCAAACATCAAGAAACCATTCGGGCAATCTGCCACCATCGTTCCCATATAACCTTCTGGACTGCCCTGCCATACATCAGACATGCTTTGTCCATAACGGTTATAGACACGCTGAGCTATTGGCGGTTCAGCCACCTCAAAACCCGTTCCGAGAATAATCACATCGGCTTCAAAGCTTGAACCATCACTGCCAATCAACTGTTTACCACTCACTTCGCTCAACGCCCCTGCGACAACATTGACATTATTTTGAGCTAAGGCTGGATACCATTCATTAGATTGCAGAATACGTTTACAGCCGATTACATAATTTGGTGTGACTTTGGCGCGTAACTCAGGGTCTTTGATGCCCTGTTTAATATGAAATTCAGCAATACGCTGTACTTGCCGCATTGCAGCATTGCTTTGCAATCCACCATTTAAGGTTTCAAAGATGCCATAGACTGAACCACGCATCACCGACTGAGTCACGGGAACATATTTAAATAAAGTTTGAATGGCACTTGGCAGTGGCATATCAGATTTTGGTAATACCCAATGCGGTGTACGTTGAAATACAGTGAGTTGTTTTACCAACGGCTGAATTTGTGGCACAAACTGAATTGCAGATGCGCCTGTACCAATCACCGCAACACGTTTCCCTGCTAAATCTAAGTCATGTCGCCAACGAGATGAATGGAAAATCTCACCTTCAAAATCTTTGAGACCTTTTACATTTGGGATCACAGGTTCATGCATTGGCCCACATGCCATGATCGCAAATTGTGAATGGAATTCACCTTGATTGGTTTTGATAATCCAACACTGTTTAACATCCGACCACGTTGCAGCTAAGGCTTCATGATTGAAATGAACATGCGGTAAAACTTGATATTTCTGCGCGGTGTTCTGTAAATATTGTTTGATTTCCGCTTGTCCCGCGAACACTCGACTCCATGTAGGATTCGGCTCAAAAGAATATGAATACAATGCCGATGGCACATCACAGGCACATCCCGGATAGGTATTTTCACGCCATACACCACCGAGTTCATTGGCTTTTTCGAGCAAGATGAAATCATGAATACCCGCTTGTTTGAGTTTAATCGCAGCACCTAAACCCGCAAAACCACCACCGATCACAATCACTCTATAAAATGGCACAGTCTTCGACTTGGTATTCATGACTCGTTTTTCCTTATTTTCATTCCGCATACAACATGGCATAAACTAAAAATAAGTTCATTAACCTGACTGACCTTTCCGATGGTCATTTTTGATACAAATTACTAATTATATTTTTATCTTTTCCAAAGAATTCATTATAAATTTACATGGCCATTTCAAAAACTAAATTGAACTTAACTCGCTTTGCCGACACACTGAAATGATTGATATTTATAGAACTGGAATTTCGCATATGAATGTAACGCCGTTAAAAGCACTTTTATTTTCAATCACCACAAGCCTTATCTTTACAGGCTGTTCTTCTTCTCCGATCCAGACAACTACAGCGACTCAAATTTTAGAACAAGTTCAAAATATCGAAGCAACCCCTACGACCGAAAACAATACCGCTCGACTTATTCAACAACCGAAAAATTGCTTTATTGAATTCACGGGTAATTTTGAGGGTGGTCAAGCTGTGGAGCATTGGATTTTTAATCGTCAAGGCTTGATCTCAGCCAGCACCAACACAACACAATATTCAAATAATACCAACTCACCCACTCAAACATCCGCCATATTTAATATTCAAGAACCAGCCATTCAAGCAAATTTTAAGAAGCTGCAAAGTAATTTTAGTGCTGACAATTTAGCTAAATGTCATTAATAATTTTAAAAAACTCGTTGCAGATTAAGATCATGCAACGAGTTATGGCACTTTTAAACGTACTCTAGATCAATTTAAACTATAAAAAATTAACCTTAATTGGATGATAAGCCGTTACTTGCAGCCAATACATCAATACGCGGGAAGACCAAACCAGTTCTCGTATCGGTAACTGACTTGCCTGTGACTCTCAAGCGATGAATAGTTTGATCAATGCTTTCCGTTGGACTCACACTATTGGCACGCAACAATGCTATCGCCCCTGCCACATGCGGTGCAGCTTGTGATGTTCCACCTTGTGTCTCACCACCTGCGGTAATCAATGCACCTGGTGCGAGTAAAGTGACCAGTGAACCACCATTGCTAAAACAAGTAACCTTATCCGCATTTGTAGTTCTATCAGTACAATTACTCCACGCTAAACTTCCCAGATTACTATCGTATACAGCACCTACACGCACGGCACCCGCAACACATGCTGGTGAAGATATCCCATCAGCAAATCCATCATTACCAGATGCGACGACAGGAACAACCCCGGCTGCACGTGCATTGGCAAAGGCAGTTGCGTAACTACTGTTTTGGCATTCCGAGGTGTATTTCACTCCAGGCACGCCCAAACTCATATTAATCGCTTTAATATTATAGGCTTGAGCATTATTTACTGCCCAATTTACACCTGCGAGAATATCACTATCATAGGCCGTGCTGACCCATTGCCCTTGGGATCTGACCTTTCTAAATGCATCGATACCAATAATTTTAGTTTTCGTCGCAACTTTAGCAACGATGGCCGAAACATTACTACCGTGCCCATCATCATCTAAGCTGCCATCGTCAGGTGCAGTATCAAAGGAATGCACCACGCGACAGGTTGAAGCTGGCGTATTGACTGCCGTACAACCAAAATCCGAGTGCTTATAATTCACCCCAGTATCGATCACCACGACACTCGAACCTTCGCCTGTATAGCCATTCGCTACAGCTTGAGGTTGATTGATTAATGGCAAACTTTGCATTGTGGTCGGTGTATTCTTACGATTTGGATATACTCCTTTGACTGAAGGATCATTTAGAACCTGAGCCAATGTTTTTCGGTCTTGAATTCGATAGAGTCCCATCGGTATTCCATTAAATTCGCGTAAAGTTTGGAAACCTGAAGCTTGAGCAAATTTTGCTTTAAACTGCGTTTTTCCCTCAGCAATATAACTCCGCTTTTCTGCACTTGGTGAAATATGAGAAAAATTCGTCTCATACTCGATGAGTAAATCATTCGACTCATTATTTACCAAAGCATTAAGATCGATCTTGCCTTTAGCAACTTTAGCTAAAGCAGTTGAATTCAACTGTTGCTTTAACTGTGTTGCACTCAGCGCTGCTGCTGTAGTATTGGTACTGTATAAAATACATAAACTTAGTAATAACAACGTTTTATTTTTCAATTTCTATCTCCATTGTTCTTGGATAAAGAACATGTATCTCTCATGGGCTTGGATAAAGACCATGCGATGATTAAAGCGTTTTAATTTGATTTGCTGGATCAGTTTCTGGATCTATCGGTTGAATCGCTGGGTCACTTTTGGTGTTATAAAATTGAGCCTCCTCTTCCGATGTGCCAGATTGGTTTAATAAAGTTGTTGTTTTAATCTCTTTTTGGTTAATCTCCTGCTGATTGAGTGGTTTGGATGGAACTTCAAGATAATCATCTTTCATCTGGTGGATATACAGATCATTTGATGAAGTCAGTGGGTCAGATGGTTGGAAATACAGTACGATCACGCCTAATCCAACCAATAAGAGTAAAAATGCCGCAATCATTTTCATTCATATTCTCCAATATTTCTTTTACTGCTTATTGCAAGGTTTTGTTTTAATCATCTATTAACCAATAATTATTAACATTAATATTCACATTAATTTTCATATTTTACAAACATTGAAATGAATTAAATGCAAATTGCGATAATACTTGGTTTTTAGACGGCAATTACCTCATAGTAGAATGGTTTGAGAGATGATAAGTTTTCTATTGAGATCAATAAATTTAATGAAAACTCAAAATAAATTTTCCACACTTTTATACCAAGCAATAAAAATGCCACTTTTTAATTTAAATCATGTTTGAGTAAAAATTAGATAAAAGAACGGCTCTTCTTCATTTTCATCGAGATTAGCTGCATCATAAAATAAGCTAATCACCAAGAGATACATAGATTTCAAACTTTAATTAAAACTATATATTTCACATATTTATAGTTTTAGGCATTCTCCACAATTTACCGCTAGAGTGTGTTTCTGCTGTAACGTGCTTGTAAAGTTTTGCTGAAATCCATAGCTTTCTCCTTTTTGCTCGCTATGATGCAATGGCGATTATGAAGTGCCCTGATATGGCACATCACTTAAGGAAACCGCAATGAAAAAAATGATCAAAACAGCTATCGTGACAACAAGTATTCTTGCTTCTGCATCAGTTTTTGCACAAAACGTTGGTGCAAATGCGAGTGGCTCAGCACAAGTTTCTGTACAGTCAAACGGCTTAATTAAAGGCGTTACGGGTGCAGTCAAAAATACAGCACAAGGCGTAGGTCAAACAGCTCAACATGTTGGTCATGCGGCTGTAAACACTGGGGTAAATGTCACCCAAAAAACGGTGGGCACTGCTGCAAATGTTGGCTCATCTGTCGTTCACACGACTGGTGCTGCTGTTAAAAATGGAAGCAACTACACGGTAAACAAAGCAGTAGATGGTAAAACTGTCGCTACTGAAACACGTGCAGAGGCTAAAAAACGTTATCAGGATCGTAAAGCTGAATCAAAATCAATTAGTCTAAATACACAAACTGGCGTTCATGTTGGCAACTCATCTGTGCAAGCACAAACAGGCTTGAATGCTGATCGAAAACAAGCACAAGCAGGTGCAAATGTTGGTGTAAAAG
>NZ_GG665950.1:193029-203737 GCF_000156555.1 Acinetobacter sp. ATCC 27244 | reverse complement strand
TTTTGCTTCTGATTTCGCACTCAAATCAAGAATAATTTGGTCTGTTCATCTACGTTATTTTCAATAAAATGGCTTAAACCGTTTGCATCACAAGCCAGAGTCAATTGCTTATAGCTCACACTGCAAAATTCAGCGTATTGCTTAAAAATTAACGGCGATTGATCCAAAGGTAACGGTTCATCTAACGCGATCAGCTTATGTATCCCCCGATCATTCATCGTCAATAAGTAATGGTCGCCATTCAATGCTAACTCAATCAAAGCAGTACCTTTACCACTTAAAGGAAGCAAATATTGCGACTGTGCAGCAATCACATCTGCACTATAACTTTCGAGTTTTAAACTCACCAAATTAAAAACCAAGAACTCATGCTGACTCGTGCTAACTTTTGGGCTTACCGCCCCATTTTGTTGCACAAAATGGGGTAATGCTCCTAATTTCACTAAGTTCTGCTCAGTGCCTTGTTTCAATCTGAACAATTGCTGCACGAGTTTTTGTTTCATCACCGCATCGAAATAACGTTCATCTAACTGTAGATCGTTATTTTCTAAAATTTTTAATAACGCCTGATGATGTCGAGGCAGTAAAGCATCAAGTACATGACGATAATAGAATTTACTCTGCTTCTTCACTTGACGAACCCGCTGATAGAAGTAGGTAATATCAAATGGCTTTTCAACAAAGTCATTCAGTAATTCAGAACTCGCCAAAACAGAAAGTGCTTCATGTCCTGTAAAGGGTAAATGAATCACATGCATTTGCGGTAATAATGGTTTAATTTTTAAGAAATGCTCTTTGTCTTCAGCAAAATATGGATCATAGACAATGATATATTCACGAGATGAATCAACTTCATCCGGTTGAATTTCCATATGTTGATGAATTGATACATCAAAAAACTCTGCATAACGGCGGTCTTGCACCACTTCAGGATCAATGGTGTATTGCGGTACAAAAGCCACAATTTTTTGCATATTCAATAAATTTGAATACTTAATGGCAGCATAGCCACCCATCGAGCCACCATAGCCGACTCGCTCTTTAAACTGTGCTAAAAATGGTTGAATCTGTTGCTGCATGTTGAGCATGCTGCTTTTGGGAAACCATGTCTTTTGCTTCGGCATAATGCCGATCACATTGTATTGGTATTTTATTAATGATTTTTCAGCATTGATGGACATGCCTTTAGCGCGACTAATCAAATCGCCAAACGAAACCACTAAAGTATCACTTGAACCTTTTAAAAAAATAACGCGAATATGATCATCTTCAAATATTATTTGTTTATCCATGCTCACACTAAAAAAAGATCCTTGATGGGAATCAACAAATACTTACTTTGCCAATCCAAAATTGCGGAGTATCTTATTTTATAGAGATCGGGCAGATTAAAAAGCGCAAAAAATGACACAATCCTTGCATCCAGCTGCACAACAGGGCTTTAGTTTAGGGGCTGAACTCTACCAACAAGTTCGTCCCAATTATCCACAAGAAATAGGGGTTTGGCTGCAAGATCGACTCCAGATAGATGAAAATTCCACTGTTATAGACCTAGGTTCTGGGACTGGCAAATTCTTACCTTACCTCTTACAAACCCAAGCAAAAATTGTTGCAATCGAGCCTGTAACAGCAATGTTAGAGCAACTACAACAAATACATCCTATGGTGATTTCACTACAAGCGTTTAGTGATCAACTCCCTTTGGATGATGAATCCATTGATGCTATTGTTTGCGCACAATCATTTCATTGGTTTGCTAATCTAAAAACATTGAAAGAGATGCATCGTGTGTTAGCACCTTCAGGACATTTAGGCCTAGTTTGGAATCAACGCGATATTGACGTCGATTGGGTGAAAGCCCTAGCAAATGAGATTGCGCCATTCGAAGGTGATACGCCTCGTTACCATACTGGACAATGGAAACAGGTATTTGAACATCAAGGACTGTTCAAATTCAATGGACTACAAAACTTCCAGCTCTATCATCATGGTACTGTAGAGCAAGTGGTGAGTAAGCGCTTACTTTCGACCAGTTTTATTGCTGCCATGCCCCAACACGAGCAACAACGATTAAAGGCAAAATTTGAACAAATTGTATTTGATTTTACGGGATTAAATCCGCAAGATCAGATTGACTTTCCTTATCGTACTTTTGCTTATCATTTTCAGAAAATATCAACTTGAGTGGAACTATGTCTAAAATTAAAAAAACGCTGGCGATCACATTTACATTAACTGCAGCGCTCATGCTCAGTGCATGTAACAAAGAACAAGAACCCTCACGATCAAATGATCGAACGAGTGATTCTGTCAAAGATGCAATTGGTCAACTCAATCCAGTGCCAATCAAGCAATTTCCTGATACTGCAAATGACGCTGCGGATATTGCCATTCTAGAAGATTACGATCAACGCTTCACGGACATGACGGACAGTATGGAAATTGAAGTAGCGGAAATGCGTGAGAAAGGGACACTCACACCTGAGTTTGAACAGCAACGCCAAAAGGATAATGTAAAATCTGCGCTGACCATGCTCAAGGAACTAGATCTTAAAACCGAACAAGGACGTTATATCCAAGGTCTACTCTATAGTTATTGGGAACATCAAGCCAAAGTTTTGGATCAACCGAATACTCAAGCAGATTCTGCTCAGCAAGTAGACCAACTTAATCAGTATTTGCATGCTCAAAGCCAATTACACCACTGGAAAAACAAGCAAACACCTGAAGACTAATTGAAAGTTTATACATTTATCTCATAAAAAAGCCCCTGGTCTTAAACTCAGGGGCTTTTTTCCATTTAAAGCTATCTTTTTAAATTTTCTGTCTTTCGATCCATTCAATCGAACTCACGCGAAATAACTCACACGCCCCATCACCTACACCACCAGGAGTTAGAGAAGATGTCCAAACGAGATCCTTATCACGCACTTCAACCAACTCACCTTTTAGATTGACCAAATCCCCACGCTTGACCTGTTTGATTTGTTTTGCAATCTCAGGATTTGCTGGAATGATGTGCATATTTGATACCATTTTAATGGCTTGATCAGGTGGCACAGGCAAAGTTTTCATATTCCAATTGAGATAACGATCATACTGACGAACCGAGATGGTTCGAGCAATTTCTGGATCGGTAAATAAATCCAGACTCACGGCGTAATCAATCGGTGAAAATTTTGCTTGTTCATCATCATGATAGACTTTAGAACCAAGAATTCGAAAGTTCCCATCAAAGGGTTGAAGCACAGAAATTGATTGGTACTTCACGACTGGCGCTAAGCCGTTGGCAATATTATATTCAACGCCATTACTTGATGCGTGTGTTTGTCCAAGTGCCGCAACCATGCATAAACTCATCCATAGACGCTTTTTCATGGCTCAATCATCCTCAAAATATCACTAAAAACTTAAAAAACCAACTCTCTTCATAGTATGCTTGGATGGTGAAAAAAAGTGCGTTTTTTAGTAACAATCAAACTCACTTTGGTCATATTTTTGTGCTGTTATTTATGTGTTGCTTTATTTAATCAAGGGATGGATCTGTATGATTTATCAATTTTATCAACGCCGTATCTTTCCTCATTTACTCAATCAAGTCATGCAAACAGCCAGTTTGATGGATCGACGTCGTGAACTATTACTGCCGATTGAAGGCGATGTACTAGAAATCGGCTTTGGTACGGGCCTGAATATTCCATTTTATGGCAATATCGACACGCTATATGCATTAGAACCAAATCCTGATATCTACCAACTTGCGGTAGAACGTGTTCAACATGCGCCATTCTATGTCAAACATATTCAAGCCAGCGCAGAAAAGCTGCCTTTTGCTGATGCGTCTTTGGATCATGTTGTATCAACATGGACATTGTGTAGTATTCCTCAACTCGACCAAGCACTTGCAGAAGTTTTCCGTGTGCTAAAACCAACGGGAACATTCCACTTGTTAGAACATGTCAAACATCCAGATTCTGCTAAAATCCAATCACTACAAACGATATTAACACCAATTCAAAAGCGCATTGGCGATGGCTGCCATCTCAACCGAGATATAGAACGTCATCTATTGCAAACAAAGTTTCAATTTGCAGAAAAAGAATATTTTGACGCTGAAGGTATCCCCGTCATTGCTCAAAAAATGTTATTGGCAAGAGTACAAAAGTCTAAAAATGCCTAGCCCTCAAAATCAATTCTCAGCGTTTCAAAGCGTACCCGCCCTTCTTGCACTGCTTGAGCAATGGCTTGCTGCCCTTTACTCAAGCGTGCACCACCACTTTTAATATCCAGTAAAATCACCTCAATATCTTCGGCCTCGCCATCCCCATCACGAAAGTCGGTATAACCATCAAAAATGACATAATCCACTGGGTCGCCCAAAAACTTAGCATCACTGGGTAAATAACGAAACTCTGGAAGGATGGGCGCAAACTGCTCAGCCATTTTTCCTTTGAGTACAGCACGACTGGTATTCACACTGCGTTTCTGTGCATCTAATAATGCTTGTTTATGTTCCAACTCTAATTCTGCAATATATTTTTCATACTCTGCTTGAATTCGTCCGTTACGACTATTGGACAAAATAATTGTGGTCAAAACCACACCGATACAAGCACCTATCAGCATTGCAAGCCAAACCGACATAAAAACGTCCTTATCCTTCAAGGTTGCTATTTAACTGCAACATTAAACTTTTGTCATGTGTCACACACTCTGGTAAAAAAGATGCTAAGGTATAGTTGAATATATAAAGACCTGTTAAATAAATCTAAGTTCATGAAGACAATATTAATCGCAAATCAAAAAGGTGGCTGTGGTAAAACCATGACGGCAATCACCCTCGCTACAGCATTATCACAAAAAGGATATAAGGTTGCTTTAGCAGACGCTGACAATCAAAAATCCGCATTACAATGGTTAAAACAACGTCCTGAAACCGTCACAGAGATCCAAAGTCTAGATTGGCGCCATGAGAAATCAATTGGTGATGCACCTAAAAACTTGGATTATTTGATTATTGATGCGCCTGGGGCACTTTCAGGTGAACATGCTGAACAACTGGTCAGTGAAGCACATGCGATTGTCACACCGATACAGCCTTCATTTTTTGATATTGATAGTACTCGTCGCTTCCTCAAACATTTACAAGAGATTAAACGCATTCGTAAAGGTAAAGTACAAATTTTACTGATTGCCAATCGCGTTAAGCCAAATAGCGCGAGTTCCAAAGATATTCAAAACTTTTTTACCAAAATTGAGCATCCCCCTGTGGCATGGATTTCTGAACGAAGCGCCTATGGAACACTCGCTATGCAAGGTTTGAGTATTTTTGATAAATCACAAAAGAATTTTGTGATGATACAAAGCCAATGGCAGCCTGTGCTCAATCAGTTGGTTGATGATCCGAGTGAATGGTTTTAGCTTTTGCAAAGAAAGGTAATCTTTTGATATCAAATCTTAAAAGATGAAAAGGAAAATATCGCTGCTCTGATTTTTCAGTTAATATGGATTCATTCAACTTCAAGCACTAGAGAAAATTATGGTGCAACAATACGCTCCTGTCTTACAACGCGTTTTGCTGTTTGGACTGTTCTTTGTCCTGATGTTTTTGGGATTTAATATTCTCAAATATTTTATTGTTCCAGTTCTTTGGGCCGCGATTATTGCTTATATGACGTGGCCAGTTTACCTATGGGTGCAACGTCGCTTTTTTGGGGAAAATCGTCCAACCTTGAATGCAACAATTATGATTAGTTTGGTCATTCTAGTGATTGGAGTCCCTTTTATTTTTGCGATCTTCTTACTTCAATTAGAAGGTCGAAACCTCTACATGAACTTACAAAAACAATTATTTTCAGGGCATATTCAAGTTCCTGACTTCATTCGAAACCTTCCTGTTATCGGTGAAGATATTAGCCATACAATCAATGAACTCAGCGGTGACCCCAATAGCATCACCCGCAGTATTGCAGAATGGATTCAAAGCCATTTAAGTTATGGTCGCTTTGTCCTAAGTGAAATTAGCCGTAACTTGGTCAAATTGACCTTTGCCTTGATGACTTTATTCTTTTTCTATCGAGATGGACAAACCATCTTGGCGCAAGTCAGTCGTGCACTCGAAATGGTGATCGGCCCTCGTGTACACCATTACTTGCAAACCATCTCAGAAACCACACGTGCTGTGGTATACGGCATCGGTTTAACAGCAGTCGCCCAAGCACTTTTAGCGGGTTTAAGTTATTTTGTCGCTGGCGTGCCGAACCCGATGTTGCTGACGATTGTTACTTTCATATTGGCATTGATTCCATTTGGAACCCCTGTTTCATATCTTGGCGTTGGGTTATGGCTATTTGCCCAAGGACAAACGGTTGAAGCAATTGGTGTCGTGACATGGGGAGTATTGATTGTAAGCAGTGCTGACAATGTTATCCGTCCACTTGTGATCTCTGGCGCAACACAGATTCCGTTCTTATTGATTATGTTTGGTGTCTTAGGCGGCATTGCGAGTTTCGGTCTTGTTGGCTTGTTTATTGGACCTGTCATCTTGGCGGTATTACTGGCAATTTGGCGCGAATGGCTACATGAAAATGTCGAACAGCAACCTGTTGCTCAACTTGATGCTCCTCCTGATCCTAAATAAATCGCTGTGGGTATCTTAAAAGATATCCACAGTTTTCTCACTTATTGACTAAACTTCTTCCTTAAGTATTGGTGCATTCTTTATAGTATCCCGATAGACAGCATCAAAGGCATTTAAGAAAGAAGTCTAGTAATTGTCCATTACTAATATTCAAAATCATAACTGTGCATGGATCTTGCTTAATAATTAGTTGAACAATCAACCTAATCTTGATGCAAAAAATGACATATCATATTGATCAAACAATACTTCGATCAGGAAGATTTGTTTGTATGACAAAAACCAGATCAATTGAAGAAAAATAATTATGAATAGTCTGTATCTGCTCTTTAATCGTTTTGGATCAAATTCAATTTTGCGGTATTGCCTACAAATTTTTATTGTTTTAATCGGTACAACACTACTGCTACACGCATTGGGTCTAAGTGAATTTATTGTGCCTGTCACACTAGGTGCAATTGCAGCAGCCCTGACTGATTTTGATGACCGACTCAGCATCCGACTTCGAAACTTATTTTACGTCTGTGTACTGTTTTTTACGGTCAGTACAATTTTAACCTTTCTAGCACCTTATAAATTCTGGTTTATCGTCTATTTGAGTTTATCTAGTGCTGCTTTTGTACTCATGGGTGCATTAGGTCAACGCTACGCTACTATTTCTTTTGGCACAATCTTACTTTCCATCTACACCATGTTTGGATTAGGTGATTACCCACATTGGTATCAGCAACCTAGTTATTTCGTCTGTGGTGCGCTGTGGTATGGTTTTACCTCTATCCTGTTTTTTATCATTCACCCTACATTACCGCTACAAGAAAAGATTTCGACTACGTTTAAAGAAATGGGGGAGCTGTTACAGAGCAAAGCTAAGCTGTTCGATCCTGACAATGTCGATAATGTTGAAACGCTGCTATTTGAACTCTCACAGAAAAATGCACAGGTGGTGAATAGCCTGAATCAAGCCAAACAATCTTTGCTCTCTCGCCTTAAATCTTCACGCATGAACAACAGCAGTATCTATTGGTTAAATTTGTATTATTTTGCCCAAGATATCCATGAACAAGTGACCTCAAATTATTTACATTATGAAAAAATCCATCAGAACTTTAACCGGAGTGATTTAATTTTCCGTATACAAAAAAATATGTTCTTACAAGCAACAGCCTGCAAAAAACTGAGTCAGGCATTGCTACATAAAACCACTTATCAAAACAGCCCACTTGCCGATGCTGCCCTTGCCCAACTCGAAGCATCAATGCAAGATTGGATCGCACAACACCCATATAATTTAGAAGTTAAAAACTTAGAACTCATTTTGAATAACTTAAAAAGTATTCACGAACAATTCGCGCAACTGCAATTAAAACAAAACATTGAAACGGGATCACCACAACATCAGCAAGCACACCTCAATCTACTAGATGAAGATATTCAGGGATTTCAGGACTTCTTCTTAAAAATTAAGCAACATCTTAGTCCACAGTCTGCTTTATTTCGTCATGCTATTCGTTTAGCAATCGTCTTTGCTGTAGGTTATGCAATTTCTTTGCTGCCGTTCGCCAAAAATGGTTATTGGATTTTACTGACCAGTTTATTTGTTTGCCAGATCACCTATTTTGCAACCAAAAGTCGGCTAAAACTGAGAACCATCGGCACGTTATTGGGTGTGTTGTTAGGCATACCTATACTTTATTTTGTACCCAGTATTGAGGGACAACTTATCATTACCGTGATTAGCGGAGTGTACTTTTTCTATTTACGCCAAAAGAAATACGCGCTGGCTACGGTGATGGCAACACTGATGGTTTTATTGATTTTTAATCTTAAAGGTGCTGGTTTTAGTATCGTTTTACCAAGAATGATCGATACGCTGATTGGCTGTGCCATTGCTTGGTTAGCAGTGAATTTGATTTGGCCAGATTGGAACTTCCGCAATATTCCTGAAAACATCCGTAAAAGTAGTCAAGCAACGCTGGATTACTTCGATGCTGTCATCCAGCAATATCATCAAGGTCGTTCCAATGATCTTGAATATCGAAAAGCGCGTCGTGCGGCACATAATGCGCAAATCGAGCTGTCTAATATGATTTCGAGTCTCAGTACCGAACCACAACCCAATCAAGAACTGATCCATTATGCATTTCGCTACTTGGTCTATAGTCATAGTCAGTTGAGCTACGTTTCGGCACTGGGTCATCAACGTACTCAAATTCAAGATCAACACATCTTGGCGCTGCTTGATCAAAGTGTTGAATTGCTCAAACATGCTTTGATTCAACAACAACCGATTCCACATCAGCAAATTGAAGACATGTTAATCAAAATCCAGCATTTAAGTTCGCAGGGTCAGGTCTCAGAGCAAAACCAATTGTTGCTAAAACAAATTAGTCTGTTGCTTGAGACCCTCACTGAACTGGTGATGTTGAAAAATAAACTTCTAGAACTGGAAATTCGCTAATCAACTCACACTTCAGCGGTTTTAATTTATGCCTTGTTGCTGACGATCTTGCATTACTTGTTTCAAAACACGTCTAGGCTGAGCAAACCATAAAGCAATCAAGGTCACGCTTGCGAGCGCAAAAGCCCAAATATGGAAATAAGTATACATTAGACGAACCAACTCAATGATAATGAAGAAACTCATCATCATCACCATGGATACCGCTGCAGCTACTGTTCCCTTCGATACTTCTGAGGACATCAAGGCAAAACGATACATCACAGAGAAACTAATCCCTTCGCCAAAGCTGATCAAAGTCATACCGATCAATAAACATGGCACTAAATACAGCGGCCAAATTACACCCAAAATCAGAAATAATGTACCGAGAAACATAATCGGCAAACCCACCAAGATGGTTTTACCTAATGCAAAACGATCCATGACTTTGATCAAGACGATGTTACCCGCAATCAAACCGAAGAAAATTGGAAATTGCGCCAAGCCATATTGCAAACTACTCAGTTTAAATTCATCGACCAAAATCACAGGAGACAATGCAATCCATAACATCAACGGCATCGCAACCAAAGGCAAAGCTAAACTTGTACCTAAGAAACGACGATTACTAAATACCTTTTTGAAATCATCAAAGATATAACTAAATGGTTGCTTGGCTCTGCTTTCTTGTACAGATGGCATAAATTTCTTTAAACCAAACCAACTCAAAAAAGAAACTGATGCAATTGCAACAAAGCCCCAATGCCAGGAAATATGTTCAATTAAAAAAGCACCCAGTACAGGGCCTAATAATGGCGCAAGCAAAGAAATATTGGCCATCAACGCCATGACCTTAATGGCATCTCGCTCTTCAAATGTTTCTTGAATAGCCGCGTAACCAACTGCAGAAATGACAGTCAAACCAATGCCTTGCAAGAAACGCAATGCTAAGAATTGTTCGATGTTATGCGTCAATAAAATCAACAAGCAACATATCGTAAAGAAAGCGACACCCGCTAGCAGGACTTTTTTACGTCCAAGTCGATCTGAAAGGGGGCCAAGCAACCACGCAACACTGGCACCACCCAATAAATAAAATGACATAGATGAAGGAGCCCACGTCGCACTGACACCAAATTCTTGGGTAATCGACAGCATTGCAGGCTGTATCAAGTCATTACCAATATAAACCGCAAACTCAAATAGCACCAAAGCTAAAGGAAACATGAGCGTTATACGGTTTAACGTCATATTTTGATTATTCGTCATCATGTTCTATTCACAAAAACAACCAATTCGGATGCGCCCCATTTCCATACAAAGAAAATAGGAACATCACCACACGATTTTATGGTTTAGATTTAAATTAAATTTTGATTTTCATGCTGTGAGAGCGCATGTAATAAATGTGAAAACACCGTATTCACAAGGTGTATATAAGAAAAAATATATTTTCGTGAGATTGATAAAATATTTTATCGTTAGGAAAAATTTCCACGCGCAACTGTAGCACTTTTTAAAAATGACCGCAATTTAGGCAAATGTTTTAATATGTGAATAACCCAAAAGTTATCCACAATATTGTCTATCTTTCAGTCAACTCAAAATCATATCAATGGATCAAGGGG
>NZ_GG665950.1:176172-192453 GCF_000156555.1 Acinetobacter sp. ATCC 27244 | reverse complement strand
AAGGGCATAACTCAAATTGGAAGTTAGCTGTGTTCTCCCCTCTAGCACATTGATAACTTTGTTTCTTATTCACGATTTTCCACACCGTTTGATCACGTTTTAATTGATATTCTGTACGAATGGCAATCACAGAATCATCGAGTTGAGACTGTTCAACTGTCACTTGTGCTTCACTAGGATTTTCTGCACGATTAAATTGCTGATCTATTTTTAGATTACTGTCTTCATCAAATAAATTCGGCTGATCTGATAATACCGCATGCATCGCTGTGCTCGGTTTTGTATCCATTTGCTGTTGAGACGATTGCGTAGGTTGATTACATGCAGTCAAAAACAACCCTACCCCTAAGATCATACAAAGTTTATGCATTTTTCATTTTCCTCGTAAAAGTATCTATTTATGTTACCCCTTAGAAATAAATCGACTAGTCGTGATATGTATATATGCTGCAGATCCATGTTGTATTTACGATATAAGCGACTGAGAGCGAACTTGGAAGCAGCGTTCATCAAGCAATCGTTGATTTTTGGTCAATAGTATTTTGCTTATTTATACATTTTTACTCATGAATAGACGCTCTAGAATGCACTCAAGTTTTAGAAATCTATTTTTGAGTTACTCCATGAGCAATATTTTAATTATTAATGGTGCTAAACAATTCGCTCACTCAAATGGTGAATTGAATGACACCTTGACCGACTTTTCAGAATCACATTTAAAAAGCTTAGGTCATACGGTACAAGTAACACGTACTGACTGTGACTATGATATCCAAGCCGAAATAGCAAAATATCTATGGGCAGATGTAGTGATCTATCAAATGCCGGGTTGGTGGATGGGAGCGCCATGGACCATGAAAAAATACATTGACGATGTGTTTACGATTGGTCATGGCTCACTTTATGCCAGCGATGGACGTAGCCGTTCTGATGCTTCTAAAAAATATGGTTCAGGTGGTTTGATACAAGGTAAAAAGTACATGTTATCGCTCACATGGAATGCACCAATGGAAGCATTCACTGATCCTAATCAATTCTTTCACGGCGTGGGTGTAGATGGTGTGTATTTACCTTTCCATAAAGCCAATCAATTCTTGGGTATGGAATCACTCCCGACATTTATCGTAAATGATGTAATCAAAATGCCAAATGTCCCAAGCTATATCGAAGATTATAAAGCCCATTTAAATCAGTTTTTTACGAACACGAATTAAGAGAGAAATACGATGTTGACGATTATTGCTGAAATTCAGACACATACAGGCACAGAACACCGCCAAGCCGTTTTAGATGCTTTCCAAAAAATCATTCCAACAGTCTTAGCAGAAGAAGGTTGTCACGGTTATGCCCCATTGATTGATCATCTGCCAGCGATTGAAATGCAGTCACAAGATGAAAATAGCATTGTGATGTTAGAGCAATGGGAAAGTACCGCTCATCTTGAGGCACATATGCAAACGGCACATATGCTAAAGCATTTTGAAGCGACCAAAGCACATGTAGCTGATGTGAAAGTGCGTATTTTGGAAAGTGGGATTTAGAACAAAGATTGGTTATTTATCAAATCCTCATAAAATATATGATACTCGGTAATGTCATCTGCAACCTGCGTGATTTCAAGAAGATACTGTTTCTGCGATAGATTTTAATTAATGCAAGAAGTGAACAGGTTTTGCAGATGACAATGCCTTTGGTTACTTTGGGCAAAACCAAAGTAACTCCAGCCGAAGGCTAATCTTAAATATGAATGAGAACACAATACGACTCCGTCAAGACAAAGAAAAATATAAGCAAATGATTTTACTGATAATGATACTGCTTTAAATGGCGACTATATTCCGTTAAATAACGTTCTAAGTCCTCTCGACGATCAGCTTTTTGCATCTCTTTAGCGGCTAATTGCTCAATTTTGGTTTCCAATAAATTCAGAATAGCGGCTTGTTCCGCTTCAGGAAGTTGGGCTTTTTCTTTCTGCTGTTTTTTAATTTCTAAATAATCCTCTGCCCAATGACGTAATGGATCATTTGAATCAACTTGTGCAAATAAATCAGTGATCAATAATTCGGGCATCACTTCTTGGGATGCCAACTCTGCCGACATCAAACCACGAATCGAATAAAATACTTTTTTATAAGTAAAGTTTTCTGCGGTTTGCATCACTTTCATTCCACCTTTCGCCAGTGATAAGTAGTGATGATATAGCGCACTATAGTCAATTCGCTCAAGCAATCCATCTCGAAACGTTTGCCATTCTGGAAAGGCATTAAAATACACAATATGCGCTCTGACCCACTCCAAAACCGTGGGGTTACTTTTTGCCAGTAATCCAAACATTTTATCGAGATCATAAGAAACGAAATCAAAATTCCCATCCATGATCTCAATTAGGTCACGGTACTTTTTATAATCAAAATATTGGTCTTTACTCGGCAAATGAAAACCACGTACATCATAGTCGCTGTCAGGGCTAGCCATCCCCCATAAACGGCTACCACTTTCGATATAAAATAATGGTATGTCTTGGCGTTGTTGAAACAGTTTTTCGATTTCGTGATGGATGTTCATATTTCTCTCTAAGATTCGATTAAACGAGAATTTTATTATTTGTAACCTATCAATTTGATTCTCTACCCTTAATTTGTCCAATAAAAAATAGTATTTTTAATTTAATAGCTAAGTTAACCTATAACACATCAGTAAAATAGATAAGTCCTATCCGTTCATTGTTTAAGTTATGGAGCTCGTAATTCTTAAAGAAATTTAATTCTCCGTTATAACAAAGAAAATCTATTTCACAATGAATAAGCTCTTCTAATATCCATGAAGAGAAGTCTTTGAATATAAATGAACAAGAGTAAAATAGATTCCCAATTTTTACTCTCAACATAATACGCATACACTTTACATTATGTTCATTATAAAAATGATCAATATAGTCTCCATATACTTGATCACTCTCTAGATAAATATAAGCTTGAGTTTTCATATTGGTTTTATAAAAAAAGCGCATCTTACGATACGCTTTTAGCAGAACTTCTTTTATCTAATCAAGCATTAAAGATCAAATAATTTTCCTGGGTTCATAATCCCATTCGGGTCAAATGCCAGCTTCAATGCTTTCATATATTCAATTTCTTCAGGCGAACGAGAATACTCCAAATATGGCTTCTTGGTCATACCCACACCATGCTCGGCAGAAATCGAACCATCATATTTTTTCACGGTATCAAATACGTATTTATTCACCACCTGACACTTCGCAAAGAACTCATCTTTAGTTAAGTTTTCAGGTTTCAAAATATTTAAGTGTAAGTTACCGTCACCAATATGACCGAACCAGCAAATCTCAAAATCTGGATAGTTATCAGCAACAATTGCATCAATTTCTTTGATAAATGCTGGTACATGCGTAATCAGCACTGAAATATCATTCTTATATGGAATAAACGGTGCAATAGACTCAGAAATATCTTCACGTAAACGCCATAAGCTTTGTGCTTGATCAAGGCTTTGGCTCATCACACCATCAATCACCCAGCCCTGCTCCATGCAATGCTCAAAAATCTGCATGGCATTGTCCATGATCGGCTCATACGGCGCTTCAAATTCCAGTAACACATAAAATGGCGCTTGTGTTTCAAATGGACGCTGTACATGACCGCGATCCAAAACTTTCTGCATTGCCACTTCACCAAAAAACTCGAATGCGGTTAAGTCGATTTCTTTTTGGAACGCATGCAATACTGGCATCACTGCCTCAAAATCAGGTGTACCCAAAACCATCACTTGCAAGTTTTGTGGTTGACGCTCTAGCTTAATTTCAGCTTCAGTGATCAGACCTAATGTGCCCTCACCACCGATAAATAAATGCTGTAAGGCATAACCTGTCGCATTTTTAATCATGCCTTTGTTTAAGCGTAAAATGTCACCTTTACCCGTAACAACTGTTAAGCCAAGTACCCAGTTACGAGTCATACCGTATTTGATGACTTTGATCCCGCCTGCATTAGTACCAATGTTCCCACCGATCTGGCTTGAACCCGCTGATGCGAAATCCACTGGATAGTACATGCCTTGTTCTTCGGCATAATTCTGTAGTTGCTCAGTCACCACACCCGCTTGGACGCGTACCATACGATCTGCTGGGAAGAACTCCAAGATCTGATTCATCTTGTCAAAGCTAATCACGATCTCGCCATTGCTTGCCACCGCACCAGCCGAAAGTCCTGTACGACCGCCTGATGGGGTAATTGCGACATTAAATTGGTTGGCAAGTTTGACAACAGACTGAACTTGTTCAGTGCTTGAAGGAAAAACGATGACTGATGGGTTCGGATCAAAATGTTTAGTATGATCTCGTCCCCAATTTTCCAAGCTATCGGCATCGGTTTTTATACGGTTTTCACCCACAATTGCCGTTAATTGGGTCAATAACTCAGGGGTTAAAGCGACTGAAGCATTCATCGTTTATAGGCCTAGCAAGAAGTAAATATAGGGCATTTGAATCACGACATTATTTTTCTAATCTTGAGAAAAATGAAGATGATGTGATAACTCAAATATAGCAACACTACAGAACAGCTCAAACCCGTTTATATTCAGGTGAGCGCATTAGGTCTATCCATTTTACATCGAAGCGCGCATTGGATAAAGCATTGCATCAAGATACTGTATCGTACAAGGTTGAACCTGAAAATGAGTCAACATTTCCATGAAAAATGATCAGTATTTCGATGCCCCAATTTGCAATCAAATCGCCCTCATTTTGATCAAACATGTTATGATACGGCGATTTAAAACCGACCTGATATAGCGTAGAGCCGTTATGAGCCAACATCTATCACTCCCTAAAGATAAAATCCGTTTTCTATTGTTAGAGGGCGTTCATCAAAACGCTATCGATACTTTAAACGCTGCGGGTTATACCAATATCGATTACCACAAAACTGCACTTGAAGGCGACGCATTAAAAGCAGCTGTCAAAGATGCGCACTTTATTGGTATTCGTTCGCGTACTCAATTGACTGAAGAGATCTTTGAATCAGCGAATAAATTGATTGCGGTAGGTTGTTTCTGTATCGGTACAAACCAAGTCGATTTAAAAGCAGCGATGTCGCGTGGTATCCCTGTTTTCAACGCACCATATTCAAATACACGTTCAGTTGCTGAACTCGTTCTAGCTGAAACTATTTTATTACTTCGCCGTGTTCCTGAAAAATCAAAAGTTACACATGCTGGCGGTTGGGATAAATCAGCTGTTGGTTCGTATGAAACTCGTGGCAAAACTTTAGGTATTGTCGGTTACGGTTCAATTGGTTCACAACTTTCTGTTTTAGCTGAAAGCTTGGGTATGAAAGTCATCTATTTTGATGCTGTAACTAAATTACCTTTAGGTAATGCTCGTCAAGTTGGTTCTATGGATGAACTTTTAGCAACTGCTGACGTAGTTTCATTACATGTTCCAGATGTACCATCTACACGTAACTTCTTCAAGAAAGAACAGTTTGCAAAAATGAAACAAGGTTCGATCTTCTTAAATGCAGCACGTGGTACATGTGTTGTTATTGAAGATCTTGCAGATGCGATTAAATCAGGCCACCTTGCAGGTGCAGCGGTTGACGTATTCCCGAAAGAGCCTAAAGCGAATGGTGAAGAGTTTGTTTCACCACTACGTGGTTTAGACAACGTGATCTTGACTCCACACGTTGGTGGTTCAACCATGGAAGCGCAAGCGAACATTGGTTTAGAAGTAGCTGAGAAATTTGTTGCATATTCAGACAAAGGTATGACGCTTTCTGCGGTGAACTTCCCTGAAATCGCATTACCGCTTTCTGATGGTCAACACCGTTTACTTCACATCCACAAAAACGTGCCAGGTGTATTGTCTAAGATCAACACCTTATTCGCTGAACAAGGCATCAATATCTCTGGTCAGTCATTAATGACTAAAGGCGATATCGGTTACTTGGTGATGGATGTAGATGCATCTGCATCTCAAGAAGCTTTGGATACGCTACACAATGTAGAAGGTACAATTCGCGTACGTGTATTGTTCTAAGTCCATTGACTACAAAAAAATCACAGCATTAGCTGTGATTTTTTTTGCTCAACGATTAAGGACAGTTTGGAATAACGACACCACTGTTATCTTTGGCTTCATCATTACCCCAACGCGATAACATATATGCTGAAACCCATTGATTGGTCGGTCCAACATCTAAATCTGTTTTTAACCACCAGTGGTTCCACTGCGTACCTGTCGAGTTCTGAACCTTTGGTCCCCAAACCTTACAATACACATAATGAGTACCTTTATATAACGTTCCTGTAATCGTGCCACCCGGACTAGAACGTCCATTGGCATCCGCCCATGTGTCTACCCAATATTTATTGCCACTTGGTGGCGGTGGTGGAGGTGTCGTACCACCACAACCATTATCACTGGTGAGAACTCTTTGCCCATAACTTCCTGGATAAGGGGCAAGCGAGTTTCCATTAATCACAATGCTTTGTGCTGTGCTATTTAAGCGTTGCTCATAATGTAAATGTGGTCCTGTGCTTTGCCCTGTACTTCCTACAGTGCCAATTTGTTGACCCTGACCAATCGAAGCTCCCGCACTGACATGAATGGCATTTAAATGAAAATAATGAGTTGACCAACCATTTCCATGATTGATCACCACCATATTACCTGCACCACCATTCCAACCGATTGAGCTTACCGATACAGTTCCACCAGCAGAAGCAAGCACAGCTGCTCCTGATGTCGCACCATTATCCCAGCGCACAAAATCTAAAGCATTATAGTTGTGACCTGGGTAAGTGCTATAACTCCAAGTTTGACCACAGGCAAAAGGTGCTTTAAAGGCAGGTGCAGCGTATGCCGCAAAAGGAATAAATGTAACGATACCGATGGCAAAAACTTGTTTTAGTTTCAACATCTTATTATCTCCATAATTATTATTTCATTTATTTAAGTATTGTCAGTTTTACTACTTTTCAGGGTCTATAACGCCCCCAAGTTTTATAGCAGAGATACAGAAAGCTTTGTTTAGTGATCTGACGAACTGCATCGACTCTCACGACTATTCACACGAATTTAGAAGATTAAACACTTCATCAAACTTGGAGTTAGAATCCAATGAATCTGAATATGTATGAGAGTTATTCGTAAAATAGGATCAATAAAATCTGAGCGATAAAATGATATAAATAAATAATTATTAAAAAGAACCTTAAAACTTATTTAATAATTAAAACAGTCATCATCGCAACTTCAAAATCAATAAAATTATGCTCGTTTCACAACCAATCTTGAGATAAAATTAAATTATTATGTGAAAATTACACCAACTTGATTGATGATTAAATGTCCAATTCTTCTCTAAAGTCACCACTCTATGCCATAGCATTATTGATGCTTGCAATGATTTGCGTTCAAGGCAGTGGTTCTTTAGCAAAAATTTTATTCCAAAGTTTCCCAGTTTTGACCGTTTCTGCGATGCGTTTATGTTTAGGTGCAATCATTTTGGCGGTAATTTTCAAAGTTTGGACTATTAACTTTCGTGCAGTCCGCTGGAAAGCGATCTTGAGCTATGGTATTGCTTTGGCTGGAATGAATGGATTGTTCTACTTATCGCTAGAGCGACTTCCTCTCGGGATTGCCGTTGCTTTTGAATTTATTGGACCTTTAAGCGTCGCGCTCTATCATGCGCGCCAAAAATATGACTTTATTTGGGTTGGCTGTGCCATTTTAGGCTTGATTCTCTTATTTCCATTGCAACAGGCTCAGCATAGTCTTGATCTTATTGGCGTATTCTTTGCCGTCAGTGCAGGTGCATGTTGGGCACTCTATATTATTGCAGGACAAAAGCCTTCAGGTATTTCTGGCAATCATACCGTCTGTCTTGGAATGAGCATCGGTATGCTGTGTTTGCTGCCTTTTGCAGTATTTTCTGGTGCAATTGATCGTGTTTTTGAACTGCCAAATCTGTATTATTTTATTGGGCTTGCAATTCTCGCCAGTGCCTTGCCATTCTCCTTAGAAATGATTGCTTTGCGCAATCTAACGCCTTTGAGTTTTGGTACATTAATGAGCTTAGAACCTGCAGTTGCGGCGCTTTCAGGTTTTGTATTTTTAGGTGAAAAATTATTGTGGAATCAATGGCTCGCCTTAACCACCATTATCATCGCCTCCATCGGTTGTACTTTTACCATGCAACGCGCTCGACAACAAAAAGAGGCTAAATGAAAAATCTCCAATTGGTTGCTGTGCTTTACATGGTGTTGTCCATGGTGGCTTATCAAATCAGCGCGTCATTTGCTAAACAGCTGATCACAACACTTGACCCCCTCACTGTGACGATTTTAAGGCTGAGCTTTGCAACGATCATCGTGGCAATCATGTTTCGGTCTTGGACTATCATTTCCAAGCTCAAACACCTGAAATGGCGAGATTTACTGCTTTATACAGCATCCTTAGGCTGTATGAATATTTTATTTTACACTTCTCTGGGCAAGCTTCCTCAAGGCATTGCTGTAGGTTTAGAGTTCATTGGACCGCTAGGGTTAGCATTGCTTTCAATCAAACAACGCAGTGATTATCTTTGGGTCGCATTTGCAATTTTAGGCATTGCCTTAATGGTCCCTTGGCATGATGCCAACCAACATAATTTCTCTTATTTTGGTGCTGCTTGCGCTGTAGGTGCGGGGATTTTTTGGGCCTTATATATTTACTACGGACATCGAGTCGCGCAACAAAATATAGGAATGCATGCATTAACGATTGCCATCGCATTATCTGCCTTGACCTTATTGCCATTTGGTTTATGGAATAATGCGCCTGTTCTTCTAGATACCCAATATTGGGGTAAAGCTCTCGTGATTGCGATCCTTGCAACAGCGATTCCGTATGCGCTCGATCTAATGGCATTGAAACGTTTAAGTAAACTGAGTTACGGGACATTGACCAGTCTAGCGCCTGCTTTAGCGGCATTGGCGGGATTGGTCATTCTCCATGAGCAAATCAGCCTGATTCAGTGGGTTGCCTTGTTTTGTATTATGATCGCATCCATTGGTGTGACCTTACGTGGAGAGAAATCTCCAGCCCCGTAAGGTCACAATAGCGTCTTTTTGACCTCAAGCTGTTTCGGTTTTATATTTTTTATACTCCGCAAGATATTGTTTACCTAATTTTTCTTTTTCAGCATCTGCCAAGATTTTTCCAGCTTGCTGGAAAAATTTATGTTCTTCTTCTTTTAAATGATGATGTACCTTTTCACTTAATTGTTTTGCAGTTGCCAACCAGCTTGGACTACTCATATCTGTTTCTTCAAGTGTCTCGACTAATTCATCCATTTCATGATGTTCAGCCAAGGCATGACGCGTAATATCCAAACCTCCATCATCAAACATCAGTGGAATATATAAATAACGATCTTCTGCAACTGAATGCGCATAGAGTTCATTCTTCAACAAATCAAAAAGTTCTTTACGCTCCTCACTATGCCCGCTGGTTTCAACTAATTTTTTTGCAAGTGAACGTTGCTTATCATGACTTTCTCGTAGTGCTTCAAATATATTCATTCTTCACCTCTAAAATTGGCTAACAACCACAATACGAGACATATCTCGATACTGTGGAACTTGGCTAGAATCTCATCTTAGAAAGTGTGCGTTTTTTAGACAGCATCATTTAAGTATGTTTTTGTTGTCAAACTTTATCTTTTGAGTCAAACCGCAACAATAATCTGATATCCCAAACGGCAAATTAAGATACTCACTAAAATCAAAAATAAGATACGAATAAAACCACTACCATATTTTAACGCCAAACGAACACCGAGTAATGAACCCGCAATATTGGCAACCGCCATCATCAAACCCAATGTAAACAGCACATGACCTGTGGGGACAAAAAAGCTGAGTGCAGCGAGATTGGTCATAAAATTGCCAATCTTCGACAAGGCTGAAGCATGTAAAAAATCAACTTGTAGAAAGCGAATGAAAAAGAAAATAAAGAAGCTACCCGTCCCTGGGCCAAAGATACCGTCATAGAAACCAATTGCTAAGCTTCCGATCGCAGCGAACATAAGCAGCTTCGGTGTAATCCGCTGATCGACATGCACTTGCCCAAATTGCTTTTTCATCAAAGTATAGACTGCAATCACAATCAACATGATCAAAACAAAGGGTCTTAGAATATGTGTCGGAATCATTGAGACACATGCCGCTCCTGCAAACGAGCTGACAAATGCAAAAATTGCTATCACCAACAATAGTGGCCATTTCAATTTTACTCGTCGTACAAATGAAAAAGCAGCTGAAGCAGTGCCGCAAATCGAAGCGAGTTTATTGGTTCCAAAAATCGTGGCAGGTGCGGTTTGAGGTAGTGCCCCCATCAATGCAGGAATTTGAATCAATCCACCACCACCAACGGCAGCATCAATCGTCCCCGCACAAAAAGCAAAGAAGACTAAGCTGAGAATGAGTTCCCATTCCATGGAGCAAGACCTTATAAGTTGAGTAAGCGTTTTGGTACAAGACGTTTTTTATCAGTAATTTCAGCTAAACCTAAACAACGCTCTCCATCAAAAACTAACACCTCAGCTACAGCCTCATGATTAATATTGCTTTCTTGACCATTACCAAAATATTTTTCACGTCCTTCTGGTAATTGAACACGTGGAAAATGTTCTACAGGTGCATACACTGGAAGCAATAATGCATCCCGTTGTTCTTGTGACAAACTTTCTAAATACTCAATGGTATAGTCTGGATTAATTTCAAAATGACCCGTCTGAGTACGATGTAAATACGTCAAATGACCACCGCAACCCAAAGCTTCACCTATATCCTCTCCAAGTACACGGATATAAGTCCCTTTTGAACAGGTCACATCTAAAGTTAAACTATCTTCAGTAAAACTCAGCAAAGTTAGATCATAAATCGTGACAGGACGCGCTGCTCGTTCAATCTCAATACCCTGACGCGCCAACTCATATAAAGGGCGGCCTTCTCGTTTCAATGCAGAATACATCGGAGGCACTTGCTGAATATCACCACGAAATTGAGCCAAAACCTGTTCTATACTTTCACGAGTCAAAAGCGGAACATTTCGCTTTTGCAGAATATCACCTTCGATATCACCTGTGGTTGTGGTTTGTCCAAGCTTTACCGTCGTTTGATAACGTTTGGTTGAATCCAATAAATAATGAGAAAATTTGGTTGCTTCCCCTAAACAAATCGGCAATAAACCTGTTGCTAATGGATCTAAAGCACCTGTATGTCCTGCTTTTTGTGCATTAAAAAGTCGACGTACTTTTTGCAATGCTCCATTTGAACTCATCCCTATTGGCTTATTTAAAAGAAATACACCACTCAAATGACGATAAGCACTTTTTTTCATAAATAAAAAGTCGAAATACAAAGATACATTTTATCAAAACTATTCATTAATTTTTTAAAAATAACTGTTCAAAAAAAAATCAATCATGCTAGACTCTTTTCGCTTTCGAAAACAAAAGAAAAATGGATGCGGTTTTATGAATAAGAAAGGAAACAAAACGATCATCTACGCTGGACTCATACTCAGTTCCATTTTATGTATCGTCTTTATTTATTGGTTCTATCCGAAGTCCGAAAACTATTCAGTAAATATAACATCGTCTTCTGAAAATCAATCTAGTCAACACGTTCAGCAACTCAATTCACACAATAATTTAGCCCAAACATTACTTGGATTTCAAAGCTCAAGCCAGACAGACACAGAAACCAATTGTCAGTTGCAATTTAATGCCTCAAAAAAATTGATCATAAATGAACAAATGCGAAACTGTTTCGAATATTTCCTATCACAGTATGGAGAAAGAAATATCACAGAAATTCGCAAGAATTTTCAACTTTATTTAGAACATCATTTTCAATCAGCACAACAAGAGCAAATCTTAGCACTTTGGTCTCGTTATTTAGATTACCGCGAAGCACTGAGCCAGCTACAAATACATGAAACAGCGAAGGAAAACTATCGCTATTTCCAAGCAGCTTTTCACGCCATACAAGATCTAAAACAACGCTTCTTTTCTACCACAGAAATAGAGGGGTTATTCGGCACAGAAGATGAATATCAACAATACGCTCTCGATCGTATGCAAATTTTAGAGAATAACTCGCTAGATACGTCAACTAAAGCCCAATTACTCCAAGAGCGTTTTGAACAACTTCCTCAAGACTGGCAAGAAAATATTAAAGATTTATCTAGATTAGAAGATTTGCGTGCATTAACAGCACAAATTAAAGCCCGCAATGGTTCACCACAAGAATTACGTGATATGCGTCTTCATTTAGTTGGCGAAGCAGCAACTCAACGCTTAGAACAACTTGATCAACAAAGATCAGTATGGAAGCAACAAGTACAATCCTATTTAGAAGAACGTAAAACCATCATCGATAGCAATATGAGTGCATCTGCCAAGACTCAAGCAATTCAACGGCTCAAACAACAACAATTCAAATCCACACAAGAACAACAACGCCTACAAACATTTGAAACGATCTATGATCAAGGAGGGACACTACCATTTAGTTATTAAAAAACAAGCACAAGACATTGAAAGATCATCAAAGGACAACGATGCAATGTCGAATTCAAATAAATCATTAAAGACCCAATTTAGGAATTTTAAAAGAGAATAAAATGCAAAATTTAATTCGTTATCTTGCTTTAACTGTAATGACCATCGGTATCTCAACAAGCTATGCTTCAAATGCGACCCAAGTCAAAAGCAGCTTTGTTATTTCAGACTATGCAAAAACCAAATATCCCATTGTTTTTGTCCATGGTGTCGCGGGCTTTTCCCGTGTAGGTAGTGACCCGATGGGGGTCGATTATTGGCATCAGATCTTACCCAATATTGCAAGAAATGGCGGCAATGTTTGGGCTGCCCGTTTATCCCCATTTAACTCAAATGAAGTTCGTGGTGAGCAACTCTTACAGCAAACTGAAGAGATTTTAGCGATTACAGGCCAATCCAAAGTGAACTTTATCGCTCATAGCCAAGGCGGACCAACTTCCCGCTATGTTGCAGCGATGCTTCCTGAAAGTGTAGCGTCTATAACTAGTGTGAGTGGCACTCATAAAGGCTCACCTGTTGCTAGTCTTTTAATGAAAAGTACGGGAACCATGTTTGGTGATGCGAGTATTGCCTTGACTAATTTCTTCTCAGCGGCAACTGTTTGGGCCCAAGGACTTGATCCCAAAAGCTACCCTCATGATGCTGAGGCAGCTGGACAAAGTATTTCTGTGGAAGGTTCAGAAAAGTTCAATGCTCAATATCCAATGGGCGTTCCAACGACTGCTTGTGGAGAAGGTAGCTATCAAGAACAAGGAATTTATATGTATTCCTTTTCTGGCGTTCAAGCCGCGACCAATATTCTTGATCCACTTGACCCAATATTTATCGGTGGCAGCCTGATTGTTGATCCTAAAGGAGATAACGATGGCATGGTCAGCCGTTGCAGTGCGAAATTTGGTCGCACTATACGTGATAATCTGCCATGGAACCACGCGGATGAAGTCAATCATGTAATGGGATTAAAAGCACTGTTTGCACCTGATCCCGTTGATATCTACCGTCAACATGCTAATCGTCTTAAATTACAAGGACTGTAAAATAAGAGGTATAAAAAAATGCGCCAATTGGCGCATTTTTATGCTTTACAACAAAGTTAAAATTAACCTTGTTTACGAGCTGGTAATTTCTCACGAATACGTGCAGCTTTACCAGACAACTCGCGTAGGTAGTAAAGTTTAGCACGACGAACGTCACCACGACGTTTCACTTCGATTTTAGCAACAATTGGAGAGTGAGTTTGGAAAACACGCTCAACACCAACACCGCTAGAAATTTTACGAACTGTGAAAGCTGAGTTTAAACCACGATTTTTCTTCGCGATTACAACACCTTCAAATGCTTGAAGACGCTCACGATCACCCTCTTTTACTTTAACCTGAACAACAACTGTGTCACCAGGAGCAAAAGCAGGGATATCAGTTTTTAACTGTGCATTTTCAACAGCTTGAACTAAAGGATGTTTACCACTCATTGTGGAATCTCCAATATGTGCGGGAGAGAAGAGGTCTCTTACACCGCTGAGGATAGAGGCTAAGCGCATATCTCTCGTTTAACTTTCCCTTTAAAGCAGAATGCCTTAAAGAGCCTATTTATACTTAAATAACTTTAAGTATCTAAACTTTTTAGCCATTTTTTTTGCTGTTTGGTCAGCTCAACTTTTTCCACCAATTCTGGTCGACGATCTAAAGTTCGCTGATAACGCTGCAAAAAACGCCATTTCTCAATATTGGCATGATGTCCTGATTTTAGTACTTCAGGGACATCCAAACCTTCGAAATGGTCTGGCTTTGTATATTGTGGACAATCCAATAAACCATCCACAAAAGAATCTTGAACTGCAGATTGTTCGTCAGACATAACATTCGGCAAACGACGAATAATACTATCCAACAACACCATCGCAGGTAATTCACCGCCCGATAAAACGTAATCTCCAATTGACCATTCTTGATCAACATAATGCTGGATTAAACGCTCATCAACACCCTCATAACGTCCACACAATACAATCAAACCATCATAATCAACGAATTGTTGTACTGCTTGTTCATTTAAGGTTTTGCCTTGTGGTGACATATACACCACTGGAGCATGAACACAGCCTGCTTGCGCTGCAAGTTGTTTAGCATGGGTAATTGCTTTCGCGAGTGGCTCAGCCATCATCACCATACCAGGACCACCACCGAACGGACGTTCATCCACTCGTCTATAGTTGCCCTCTGCAAAATCTCGAGGATTTATACAAGAGACTTGTACAATCTCTTTTTTTACAGCTCGACCGCTAATCCCGTACGCTGTAATCGCTGCAAACATTTCAGGAAATAATGTGATGACTGCAAAAAACACCGCAGACTCCTCTATTTTCCTGCTGCGCTACAACTCTATCAAGAGTTAGTAATCTACGCCCCAATTGACGTAAATGCGACCCGCTTCAAGATCAACACGTTGTACTACATCTTTATGCCAAGGAATCATTCGCTCTTCGGCATCAATACTGTCCGGTGTCGCTTTGACCACCATGACATCATTGGCACCCGTTTCAAAAAGCTCAAAGATTTGACCGAGATTAACTTCCTGTTCATCCTCACCAAGACCAAACACAGTTAAGCCTTTAAGATCAGACCAGTAGTACTCGTCCACATCCGCTTTAGGAAGCTGAGATTTAGCAATCCAGATATTGGCACCGACTAAGTTTTCTGCACCAGTGCGATCAATCACACCTTTGAGCGAAACTACTAGGCCTTTACCATGTGGTTTCCAACGTTTTACATCGATGGTTTGCCAACCTGCCTTGGTCTCAATGTACCAAGGAAGGTAGTCAAACATATTGCTCATAGGCTCAGTATTTGAGTAAACCCAGAGCCACCCATTCAGTCCATATGCTGAACGTAACTGTCCAATCTGAATACGATCTTCGGGTACATTCTGTGTTGCTGTCATGGGTTACCTACTACAAGCTTATGCAGTAGCTGCAGCTTTTTTAGCTTGAGCAGCTAAAGAAGCAACACGCTCAGAAGGTTGAGCACCTTGTGAAATCCAGTGTGCAAAACGGTCAGCATCTAAACGAACTTTTTCAGCTTTACCTTGTGCAGTTGGGTTAAAGAAACCAATACGCTCGATGAAACGACCATCACGTGCATTACGGCTATCAGTAACAACGATTTGATAGAATGGACGTTTTTTTGCACCACCGCGCGCTAAACGAATAACAACCATGAGAACAACCTTATAGTTTTTACGGATTATCCCTGCGCCGACCATCGACAGCATTTCAAACCCCTTTAATAGAGGGCGATATTCTACGTTAAATTTACACTGAATGAAAGATTAAATATTAAGTTATCCGCAGCTTTGAATTTAAATCGCTGAAATCTAAATTTATTACCACTCTTCTGAAGCTAAACCACAACTTTGATTGGTGATATTGGCAGGTGTTTTGGTCTTACATTTTAGACCAGTGCTGGTCATAAGTAAGGAGTAATTACGTGGATTTTGGCTTTCAGCCTTAAGTGACCAAGTCTGTGAATCAACCGTTAAAATCAAGGTAAATTTTTGCTTACCACTCGATGCATTTAAAGGTAAAAGCAACATGGTTTTGGTTGCATTATCCACATCTGCATAGGGTCCTTCATTGCGCACAGGATCTCTT
>NZ_GG665950.1:133230-175186 GCF_000156555.1 Acinetobacter sp. ATCC 27244 | reverse complement strand
AATATAAATCCCTCATAACTGAAGTTACGCGTTCGATGTTGTTCTAATAATGCAGCAATTTTATGCATCTCTTGTTGAGCTGTTGATAAGTCTGCTTTACGAATATAAATGTCATAACTCGGGATGGCGATCACTGCTAGGATAGCAATGATCGCCACTGTGATCATCAGCTCAATCAGAGTAAATCCAGATCGCCTATTCATTACTTTCATACCATTTTAGTGGCACAATTTGACGGCGCATGGTATTGATTGGCATGCCATTCCCCCCTACGATGCTATCTTTGGCATTTGGATTCAATATTTGACGTGTTGCTTCATTTTTCTCATCCACTCCTGTACCCACCCCAGCCATTACATCTACTATTCCTCGTCCCGCGCCAAAACTCATATCCGTAACATTGAGTTCACAGATACCAAAAGGTAAACAATAACGTTGTACCGTAGTAATACCTTGAGCTTGCACTCGACAACTATCTGATGTGCCATTTGGGTTGTAAACGCTGGCATATAAACTTTTATTCATGACCACCATTTCACCCAAGACTTTACTCGATGCGGTATTGGTTATTGGTGTTTCATTACCATTTGAGTCTAGCTGCTTACCAATGACAGTTTCAGCAGAAATATACCAACCATTTTGTACGCGTTTATTACCTGAATTTTGTACATCTGACAGCGTCAAAGCAGTACCATTTAACTGAGATACATCCATTTTATGTAAATCATTTAATGTAAATTTTGCTGTCAGGGTTTGATGTTCAAACTTAAAGTTGGGATGAATGACTTCACGATCAAAAAGGTTGTAGATTGTACTCGTCGATGTTCTATCACTGAAAGGAAGACTCCGATTTCCTGAAGCAATACTAATCACAGCACGAGGTTGTTCATGCCCGTATACACTAAAGTTTGGCGCTTCATAAAAGCGTTCAGTTGGATTCTTGAAAATAAGTCGAGCAAATCCTTTATTCGAGCTAGCACCTAGATTTGCATCAAAATCGATACGCCAAACTTGCCCTCCCAAATCTCCAAAATAAAGATGATCTGTCAAACCATCACCATTGCGATCTGCTGTATTAATCCGACTAACCACACTGTATTTCATTGCATCGATCTGTAAGCTACTTGCTGCATTGGCACTCGCCCACCATAAAAGCTCCCCATTTTCGGCATCAAACATATACACACCCGCACCTTTTTCACCAGCTTGATGCGAATAGGCTAGGTTTTCATAGCGTGCATCATATCCACCACCAACGATCATTACGCGTTTCAATTGCCCTTTCCAATACACTTGCGTAATTGTTGGTTTAGACCAACTTTGCCCCATTTGGCTCAATGCGATCTGTGTATTGGTATCATTGATGATCTGATCTTGATTAATAATACGTTGATGATCTGGGTCGATGTGGAATTTAAGGACTGGTTCATTCAACTTAGCCAAATCGAGTGCGTAATAACTACGCCCTCCCATACGCAAACCGCCATAGGCAACTTGTTTACCTTTTATGACTTTACCTGCATTATCTTTTAAGGTTGTGCCACTTGCATTTCTTGCTTCACCTACAGTTGCGACAACTCGACTACTACTGCTACCGCTACTTACACGCTGCATTCCATAGACATATTCACTATATAAAGTCCATGCACCATCTACACCATATGCCATATTGGCTTTGACACCGGTTTTCTCTTTTAGGAAAGCATTGCGTTGCTGGCGGTTTTCCAACATTTCATTTGGTACAAATGCAAAAGTCTCCTCACCTGTTTTTGCATCGACCACATGTAATAAACCTTGTGTTGTACCAAACAACATATAGTCTTTACGCTCATTTATTGTACTATCCGCATTAAAAGTCGCTTCTTGCGTTAGTTTTATTGGCGTTGAATGTAGGTTCATACCAACCTGCCAATTGGTACGATTTGCTTCAGTTAAGTCGACTGCTGTAGCACCTTTTTCTAATTTATAGCCCAAGAGGCTCATCAAGTAATAATCTTCATCATTTGCATTGTCCCTTTGATTTGGCGCCAAGGAACAGCGACTACTATTTGAAGTATCTAAATAATGGTTATCTATTGTTTTTAATTGATGGGTAGCAACAAATCGAGCTTTTCCACTCTCATCATTTTCACAACCACGATTAATCAACAAAGTCCTGCCTGTAAGATTTGCTGACGTTTTCAAACTCTCAAGTTTGGCAAGTAGACCACCTTTATTCCAATCCCTTACATCATAAGGAGATGCGTTCGTACTCCATGCATCTTTAAGCTTAAAAACTGAATTATCGTCTTGTGTGTAATATTTTTTAAAATTCCCTAACCAACTGGCTTTTTCCGTTGGTTCAAACATACTTTTATACACATCATTGGTCATACGATACGGGGTAAGCGGATCAGCAGGAAGCGTTTGCAATCCAATGGGGTCTGACTCCATTTCAATCAGATTTTGATTAAAGTCAAGAATACCTTCTGCAATACTCTGAGCACTCGATAATTGATACCAGCCACCACCGCCATGCACCCCCCAACGCGCTAAATTTGCAACATCAGCGTTATGATTAGGGTCTAAAGGCACAGGAACAACATTATCTAACAACTTCGTGAGTTTATTGGTCAAGTTATCCAAACCCAACAATCCCAACACAACATTCAGCGCACTTAAAAGATTACCTACGACCCCAAGTAAGCTAGACAAAACTGTGGTTGGGGCTTTTATTGTTCCCAACTCTTCCGATGTCTTCGCATTTGGAATATGAGCAAAGTCTCGCCCAATACCACCCACACCAGTTTTTATACCTACACCATTATTATAAGTTCCATCTTTCAGCACACCAGCATAATTTGCAATACAGTTCCAAGTCGCTGAGGATGAACCATTTGCCCATCCACTAGGAACAGTACCGCAATTAAAAATCGTATTACTTGATGGATTTAATGATCGACTCATTAATTTACGTACTGGGCTATTACTCGAATTAAAAGGTTCACGCGTTGCCCCTCCTAATAACCCATCAAGCAAATTTGGATCTAGATCAGGAATGCTACCAGTTAATACATATAAACCCTTAGCACTACATTGATTGCTTATTGTTGACGGACCAACATAACGATTTCCTGACTTACTGGTAGCAACAGAGACAGGGAAACCACTATAAGCAGATGTATATTGAAGATCATCGTTATAGCGATAGAACGACTTCCATTCGTTTAACTCCAAACCAACCAAAGATGTACCAGTTGTTGGTAGGTCATGGCAATTTGTTGTATTTGTCGCTGTACATTTATTTTTATACCAACCAGGCGCATTGCCACCTAGACCTAATAGACTACCATCCCTAAAAGACGCAGCCCAAGTCGCACATTTTCCCGTTACATCATAAGTACTACATTCTTGATACTCCCCTATTTTGATCAATCCAATCCCTAAAAGACTGATTTCAATTTTTCGAACTCTCCCAATCTCAACAATTCCAGTACCTTTGGTGGTATTACTCAGCAAATATGCGCCTGTTTCAGCATAAGCTGTCGCTGTTGGCGTACTTAAACCAGCAAGATTTTTTAAATCATTAATTAAAGTCGGGATTGTACCTAAAGCTCCAAGAACGACACCAACAAGATCAAGCGCCAACAATTTACTCACCAAATCATTTACTTTGGTGGTGAGACTTGTGACTGGATCAACGCTACTTACTTCAGTGATTTTTGCTTTAATTTTGGCACGTTGTGCTGCATCTAATGGTTTCGCTTCAACAGCAATCATACCAGCCAATTCATTTTTCCCACTACCGGAAGCATTCATTGCAGGAAAAACGGACAGCCCAACAGAAACATTGTCAGGTAGAGCACTAATTCCTTTTGCTGGATTCCCATCAATTACATCATGAATCGCTTGTTTAACACGATATAAACGGTTGTAACAGCGATATGCTGGACCTGCAATTGCTAGCGGCGGTCTCTCAACCAACTCACAACTATCTTTAATATATTGAACGGAGCCTTTTAATCCAAGAAGATCAGCACCCAAAACAGGATTGGTGATACCATCAACCCCTTCTAGAATTTGTGTAACAAGTAGAGATGGGATATAACATGATTGCGGATCTGTTGGCGCTCCCGTATCTAACTTCACCAAGCCTAATAAATTAATATCAACTGTAGCAACTTTACCAAGTAAACTGGTGACATTCCCGAGCAGACCACCACTTAAACATAGTGGATAATCACGCTGTAGATCTGCAATTGGATCTGCCCCCATACTTTGAGATAAATCCACCATCAACATAATCGTGTTACTACTGCTATTTTGTTGATAAATCTCAATATCACTTGCTGAAGCAATAGAGGAGAGTATTAAAAAGCTTGATAGCACAGTACAACTGAGCAATAACCCTTTTGCTTTGTCTTGTTGTTTACGCTCACGCTTGGTTAGTTTTCTCATTTTATTATTATTCATGACTCTTACTCCCCTATGAACCTGAAGGTTCAAAGTCAGATAAGAAGCGATATTCCGCTACTTGCATATTATACAAAGGGTTTTCTTCATTACTTTTTAAACAATTGGCTACCTGATTGTCGCCATCGTGATCAATACTTTTAGTCAAACAACCTTGTTTAGGATCCGTACTATCTGTAAACAATGTTTTATTAGGATCAGAAAGTAAGCCTTTCATTACTGAAATAACGTAAACACGTAAACGGATATTATTTTCAGTTTTTGCACCTAGACTTTCAGTACCGCGTGCTAAATCAGCAAATGGCACAGTCACCTGTTCTGTCTCGCGTTTAATGTATACCTGTGTCACAACAGCAGAACGACCACTCGATACTGAATCTTTATGGCAAGCTCCACTCCCCGTTGCCATATTTACAAAAGAGGTGCTGTTTAAACGATAGCTTGCATTACTCAATTGAAAGGGTTCAGTGCCCTCAAAGCACATCACCAATTCAGCATCTCTGTTGTTTTCATTCTTAAAGAAACCAACAATGCCATTTGTTGCAGCAATATGTTGCTGAAATGCAGGATTTTGGAAAGCCATTAATGCTGCATCAGAATTTTGTAACAACAATGTTTGCATCTGATTGTTACTCACCAACTTTAATGAACTCACACTTTGGCGAATAGCAAGCGTTCCAATGATCGTGATCAACAGCACTATCATGAGTACGATAATGAGTGTTGAACCTTTTTGATTATGCATCATGCTCAAGCCCCTCCCGTACAAGTCGTTTTACTGCTATCACACCCTTCAGTTACCCAACCCATTGCATTACGAAGTGATATTGTTTGATCTACAACCTGACGTAATCGAGTATCTTGATAGGTTGGTGTTAACGTTACCTGAGTACCAAGTACCTGAAATGGCTGTTTATTCCGATCTTTGATAATAGATTGATGCCCCGCAGAATCGGCAGATTGGACCAATACACCTATTTGAACAGCATGCACATGTGGGCGTACAGTTTGAACAACGCCATCTATATTCTTGGTTTTAGCACTCAAAGCCATATAATTTTTTATATCAGTATAAGCAAGTGAGCTATTTGCGCTCTCAAGCTCACCATCGATATAACCTAGACGAACTTGAAAAAAGTCTACATTTGGTAAAATCACCTGACTTGCTGACCAACTTAATAGCAGAGGATTTGCTTCAGTGGCAGCATCTAATTGTGCTTGTGTATATTGAGCAGCTTGACAACGCAGAGATTGACGTAAATCAGTTGATGTTGAACCAACAAAATAACGCTGAACAACAAATGTATTAGTTGTTGTAGTATTTCCAGAACAATCGAAACCATCTTGTGGAGATCGATAACGAATTAACAACTGATCATTAGCTAGACCTGTAACATTGGCATTTCCAAAGCTGGTTAATTTGTTATCAGAAAAGCATGCCGTGCAATTTAAATTAATTTTTGATCCAACATTCTTTGAGGTTAGAATGATTCCTGAATAAGCAATTTGATCATTGACCGCTGGCATCGGCGAGCTCAAATTTGCTTTACGAATATCATCAACGATGAAGTTTAATCCGAAACTTGCGCTATCCTGAATATGTGCCATCGCCTTTTGTAGCTTATAACTGGTCAGGCCAGTAATAAATAATTGTGTTGCTGCAGCGACAATAATTAAGCCTAGAGCCAAAGAGACCATCAGCTCAATCAAAGTAAATCCTGAGCGAGGATTAACAAAGTGAAACTTTGTCCGAGCGCAAGACGGAGAGCTATGCTCGAAGTGGACCGATACCTCAAGACGAGAAGCTATGCTTTGGGTCCGAGGGTTTCGAGCGTAAGACGAAGAACTGTGTTTAACGTGATTTGTGAGGCTTTTTTTCATTTTAATACGCCTCCAAAAATAAACAGTGTGATCCTTTTACATACACACCATCTTTAATACATGTTTCTATCCCACGATTCCCAGATAAAGAAGTCTCTTCCCATGCAACATAGATACACTGTCTTGCTGCACCTGTTGGACATTCAGAAATAGATAAATTCATTCCATTATTTTTAGCATTTAAAGCCGCGATATTTAAATCTTGTTTTGCAATACTTGCGGCATCTCCAACAGTGGCAACCACTTCTGATGTTGGCACTGATACAGCACCCACAACATACGCTCCATCTCTTACCGCTTGAGGATTTGCTCTCATACGTTCTGCGAGATCACGTGCGATCGTGAGTGCTAAAACTTGTTTACTTGCCTCTAAACTAGCATCAACTGCCCTCAACTGTAAGGCAGCAAAACCAAGTACAGCAACAGCCAATAAGAACAACGCAACAAGTACCTCAACTAAACCCACACCTTTTTGATTGTTATATTTCATGTGCAAGCCCCCTCTCTTATTCTTGTATCTCCAGTGAGTCCAACGGCTATACAATAGGACAGCCCATTACGGAGCAAAATAAAATTTGAAGCAGCAGCAATACTTCCGTTATTTCTAAAAATAAGATGAGTTTCGGAACGACTATCAACCGTAATTCCTTTTTCTAAGTGTGCGACAAAAACTTTATTTTTATTTGGATCAGTGATTCCAAGTGCTGTTATACAACTTGCTTCCGATAAAGAACTTAAACACATGCCTGTTGTACTACGTAATGTAACGGCTTGAGCCTGTGCTTCAGATATCTTTATTGCAATCTCACGTGCTGATGATTCTAATTTCTGTTTTGAATACATACTGGCAAATGAGGGGGCAGCCATGACCGCAATAATGGCAATAATGGAAATGGTTACAATCAGTTCAAATAACGTAAAGCCTGAGCGAGGATGAGCAAAGTGGAACTTTGCCTGAGCGCAAGACATAGAGCTATGCTCGAAGTGGTAAAGATAACACTGGGCAAAGCTTAGTCGCGTCGCGAGACGAGAAGCTATGCTTCGAATACGAGGATTCGTAATGCAAAACTTTATCCGTTGCATACAGCCCTCCTATATGCACAATTTTTATAATTTTGAATAATGTTCTAATGTTTAATTATCAATTTCCTACCAAAACAGAAGGAAATCTATTTTTTGTAGATAAAAGGTAGATATTGTCAGATAACCGATAAATTGTTTAAATAAAATCAACTTAAGTTGTAAAAATGATAAATAAATCACACATCAACAAGATTAAATAAAGAGTTTAAGTAAATAAAAAAGCAAATATCGTGTGATATTTGCTTTGGTTAAATCTTAATAAATTTATGATGAATCAACGGCCATCCCAATTTGAAGTTGCTGACGGAACACAAGTCAATCCTGTCTTTTTATTACCTTTATCCCAACAACGTTCACCACGATGATTCAAGACAATATCACCATCTCCAACTTGTACGCCAGTTGGAACTGCTGTCAAAGTCCAAGTACCAGCCGTTACATTAGACAAGGTAAGATTATATAAGGTTGTTCCTCCAGACTGAGGTAAGGTTCCACTATGTCCAACATCAGCCAAACTGATTGCAGTGCCATTAGGTTTTAAAAACGTAAAATTCGCAATCTTATAACGCTGTAAGCGATTCGCCAGTTCCATCAAGTCTGCTTGAGCATCTGTACGTTTGGTCTTACGCACATGCTCTTGGTAGGATGGATAAGCGATTGCAGCTAAAATTCCAATAATTGCAACAACAATCATCAATTCAATAAGGGTAAAGCCTTGTATTTTTCTTACCATTCTTCTCGCCCTGTACCACATGTCGCATTATCGACATTCGTTGCTGTAATGTTTGCCTTGGTTTTATTTTTACAGCGGACTCCTGAACTGGTCATCAAAAAACTAAAGTTATCCACATTTGTTGTTTCGGCTGTTTTCCAAATACCGCGCATGACCCAGCTTTGTCCTGTTGCTGCACTATCTGTTAGTGATCTACTCACATCTGCTCCGTCACTAACAGTAATCGTATATTGAATCGCAGCACCTGTTGCACCAACGGGCAAAACAACCGTACTCGGAAACCCCAAATAATTGAAGTTTCTAGCTTTACTTCTTTCCAGTTCAGTTGATATGCGTTGCATTTCCTGCTGAGCTTGCGCAGCAATCGCACGCCGAACATATTCTTGATAACTTGGTATCGCTATTGCTGCAAAAATTGCAACAATAACGACAACAATCATTAGTTCAACCAAAGTAAACCCTTGAGCAGAGGTTAACCGATTATTTTGCATTGCTCACCCCTATCTAAAACGTTCATACCAACGCTGTGGTTCTAAGCAAATTCGGCTACTACCTGTGGCTATAACACCTCCTACAGTGGTAGCACCGCGATTCCCTGTTGACAGGCAATAGTTCTTATTGTTGGTACCATCTCCCGGTCCTCCATTACCACCACCTGAAGTGCCACATGTTGGATCTGTTGGATCACAATCTTTTTCATCATCAACAATTGTTGAATATTGAATACCTGCCCCTAATGAACAACCATCACCTGTGCTACAAGCAATACCTGAATCGGTAACTAATTTTTTGTCACATTGCCCGTATGGCAAGCAGAACTGGTTTAAGAAACTTTCCCCTTTGACTCCTGCACCACAGTCTCCAGAAAGTCCTGGCTTACTACCATCAAAGGTCGAAACGAATAACCGATTATTCAAGGCTATTGGTGTTGAAAACACTTTAGCGCTCTGCAACTTATTCGATTTAAATTTATAATACCATCCCTGCATTGCAGTTGGAGACATTGGATAAGGTGCAACCAGCGTTGTATCATCATTTCGATTTGCTTGTGTAATCTCTCCTAAATTAGACTTGGTCAAAGTAGGAGTGACAAAGGTGTATCCTGATTGATACAACCTACGTGCAGTAACATCTCGATCATAAATATTATAGACAGCATCGTAATCATAACCAGATGTACCAACCGTATAATCTTTTAATGGTAAGCTACGATTTCCACTTCCGATTGAAACTACCGCAAAAGTTTGCCCTGCATGATCATAAACTGAGAATGATGGCATCTCATAGAAACGAGGACTCTTTTCTGCTGCATTCAGATTCAGTAAACGTCTCGGTGTCTTCGCGAAATCCTTGGTGGATGCAGCATTATTATCTAAGTCAATTCGGAATAATTGCCCCCCTAGATCTCCAAAATACAAGTGATCGGCAAGTCCATCACCATTACGATCTTCCGTACGAATTTCACTGACAACACTATATTTCAAATCACTTGCTGCTGTTTTTACAACATTTGTAGAAGCAGTAGTACTATTTGCGCCTGCCCACCAAAGTAGCTTGCCATTATCGGCATCGAACATATAAACACCACCACCCTTTTTATTGGTTTGGTTATATGTATCACTCTCATAGCCACCTGTGTTCGCATTACCGTCTACACCACCAGCATCATATCCACCACCAACAAACATCACACGTTTACGCTGCTTATTCCATTTAACCCAAGTAATCGCAGGCTTAGACCAACTCTGCCCCATATCCCCCAATTCGTTATATGTTGTTATCGAACCATCACGGCTATAAACCTTTTTATCATCTGGAGAAATATGAAAAAGTAACTCAGGATCGTTGATATTCTGCAAATCTAAAGCATAGTAACTACGCCCGCCCATCCGCAAACCACCATAAGCCATTTGTTTACCTTTCTGATTCGTACCTTTACCCGAACCAACAGTTAAATTACCTGACCCATCGACCACATACTCTGTATATGTTGTCCAAGCGCCATCGATCCCATAATACAAGTTCGACAAACCACCAGAAGTCGTATCATATTTTTGAAATGCTTCCTTTTGTCTTTCAATCATTTCATTGGGTACAAAAGCGAACTTTTCTTGCCCGGTTTCAGCATCAACCACATGTAATAACCCCTGAGTCGTGCCAAATAGTACAAAATCCTCACGATTTTCTGTTTTCAACTCACCATTTTTATAAACAATCTTCCCTTTATTGGTAACGAGCAATGGGGAAGAATGCATAACCGCACCTATTTGGCGTAATTCAGGCGTAGTCGCTGTAATTTCTGGATTAGATGGATTTACGTTATATCCCAATAACTGCATCAAATAACCACGGTTTGCATCATTTTTATAAGTCGTATCAGTCAAATCAGCACTACTCACTCGACGTAAGCTAGTCCCTGTAACAAAAGTTGCCGCTGTGCCAGTACCACTTGCGATACGATTAGTTAATAATTTTCGGTTATCAACTGTTGCATCTGTATTCTTTCTCAGCTTCAATTGCGACCAGGCGCCACCCTTTAGAGCAAATTTAGTGCTTCCAAAAATCTCCTCATCACCATCTTTGATCGCAGGATTAGTACTTACTGCCGGAGACCATAAATCATAGTTATCTACAATTCGACCTTGACTATCAACTATATTATTACCTGCATTGTCCTTTAGCACTCCAACAACGACATTGTATTTCTTTAAGTTTCCAGCCCAAAGTTGATAAGTTTTATCTGGCGTAGGTTGGAACTGCGGGAAATAAGCTTGTTTTTGTAAAACAGCAGGATTTAGTCTATCTTTAGGTACAGTTGGTGAGCCTGTTGTAACTGCTGGAATCGACCCACCTAGCCCATTAATAAAGTTATTAACACTGTCCACTACATCTTGTGAGCTATTACCTGAGTACCAACCACCTTCACCTTTAATTCCCCATTCAGCAGCAGCCTTAGTTGCAGAATTTATAGTTCCCAAAGCGTTGAGATTTTCTTCTTGTGTTTTGCCTGGATCATAAGATGGTATGTCATTAAAATCACTGCCAAACCCCACTACTGCAGTTCTAATTTTCAATCCTGTCGGATTGTCATTTAAGAGTCTTTGGCTAAACGCCAAAGAACAACTGGTTGCTACAGTATTATTGGTTGAATCACCAGCTTGTTCAGTACATGTAAAGCTTGCACCATTCAGTGCATTTCGCATTGCTTTTGCTTGATTATGCTGACTTGAAGGCGCCCCATCGGTTAGCACATAAATTCCCTGACCACTACATTTCTTTACATCGTCAGATTGTTCTAACGATGCTGGCTTTTGATATCGTGTACCGTCAGCTGTTTTGATTCCCAGTCCAGCCGAATAATTAAAACCGTGCGGATGATCACTGCTTCTCGCTATATTTCCTCTTAAATAATAGCAAGTACCTGTAATATTACTGGTCAAATTAGAACCAGAAGTATTATTCGCCAACCGAACTGTACAGGAGCCTGTTGTATATTGAGAAAGATCTAACGGTAAATAATCAAAAGTACGTGCAGAAGTATTTGGATGACTGGTGCTCGGCCAAAATGTACAGTTCCCAGAATTATCCCATTCGTTACATTGGCTATAATGTGTCGTTCCACTACTACTATATCGAAAATAAACTGGTGCGCCACTAGGGAAATTTGAGAGTTCATTAGAGTTGAAGGTTCTCGTTCCCATAAAATATGCTGCCGCTTCTGCATAAGCGTTACCTGTTGGTGTACCTCCACGGGCATATAGTTTATTAGCAATAATATCGAGTAAAACTTGTCGATGTGTCTTAGTTACTCCATTTACATTTACCACAGCATCCAACCGCCTTGCTGGGGCTAGAATATAACCATTTCGACCAATCCCGTTAAAAGAATATGCTGATAATCCAATGATTTTATCATCTGTAATTCGCTCAATGCCTTTTGCTGTATTGCCATACAAAAGATCAAACATACCATCTTTTAAACGTGTGATACGATCATAAAATTTTCCAGTTTCTGTTTTATAATAATACACTTCAGGAGCACTTCCTTCAGAAGTAAAACCTGATAATGAAGGTGTTGTAGTGCGTTCAGTAGTACAGTCAGATTTATAATATGATCCAGCATCACCACAATTATAATATTTATACGTACTTGTTGAACTTCCTGTGCGTTTGAATGCATATCTTCGTACACTTGAAGCTGTACAGAAATACCGTGTATATGCAGGAGAGCCATTTGAGGATAATTCATTACCCGAACCGCTTACCGAACCAGTTGGAATATCACAAGCACCAGCATTTCCTATTAATTGAGGTGCTCCCATACTCCCCGAAATATCGAACAACATCATGAGGCTGACATCACCAGACTTTGCTTCTTGATAAATATCAATATCACTCGCTTGAGCAACACTGGTAATCACCAAACCTGAGCTCAACGCAGCAATCGTTGTCGCGAGTAATTTCTGACGATAAAGCCTATATTGCTTACTTTCTTGCATTTTATTTTTCATCTTTATTTACTCCCACTCAAGAGAAATTCTGGGTGATCGTGTATTCACTTACCTGAGTGGTAAATGGTACGTTCAAACTTGCTAAACATTCTGTGACCGTCTTAAGCGGATTGTCCTTATCTGCTGTCCCTGCAGGAATTGTAGGTGCTGTTGTATCTTCTGGAATTGAAAGCTCACTCATACGTTGTTGCAAACAAACATTAATAAAATTCCGATCCACACTGCTTAGACTAGGCATCAAAGACACAGCAAAAATTTTTACGCGTTTCGCTTCCTCTATTTGAGCTTCTTTTGGATCAGTACCCCTTTGTCGATCATAAAAGGGGTCTTGCTCAATGGCCGTTGGGAACTTTACAGCTACCTGTGTCATCACTGCTTTTCGTCCACTGGTAAACCAATTCCCAGAAACATTTGTACGTGCATCACAGTAACCATCTGTTCCTAGAGCATTATATGTTGGCTGAGTTTTACCTGATTCCCACTGCATCAAACTGATTTTATTGATGTCGAAGAAATCACTTTGATCACCCCGAAAGCAAAATACCAACTCTTTATCTTTATCACTTTCATTATTAATATAGCCAAACATGCCACTCCCACTGAAGCTTTGGGCTAGATTCTCAGCATGCTCAATATTGAAAAATGCAGCATCCGAGTTTTGCATGACTAACTGCGAGACCTGACTATTTGTAGCGATATTGAGTCCGACGATACTTTGCCGAATCGCAATCGTTCCAATAATCGTAATAGCGACTAAAAATATAAGCACAACAATAAGCGTTGCACCTGACTGATTATGTTTCATCGACCACGCTCCCCAAAAACATTACGCAAAGCAATGGTTTGCGATACAACTTGTCTAACATATTTCGTATTCGAACTTTCTGGCACTTTGACTTGGACGGTTTGATCAAGCACAATAAATTCCTGATCGTTTTTTATCGTACTTTCTGAGCCAACAGATTGAGCAGAACGGACTAACATACCCAATTGGACAGAGACAATCCGTGGTCGAGGCGCCGGAAGATTTAAATAATCATTGATTGAGACATATCGACGCCCTGCTGTTTCATCACTTTGAACATTTAGAAGCACTCTAAAGTGATCAACTCGCTTCATAATGATTTCACCAGCGTCCCCATAATTCGTAATGTTCGCTGGAGATCCTTCTACAGGGTAATAACCCGCATCACATGCCAAAGCTAAAGCTTGGTTCGGCTCGTTGGCTTGTTTATTATTGTCTTCTCTTAAAAAATAGCGCTGTACAACCACCTGTCGACCAAAAGGGGTTGTAGGATTTGCCGCATCTTGTTCCACTCGGAACCTTAAAGTATTTCCTTCACAATCGAATCCACCAACGAAAAAATCAACAGCTCCGTCACGTGTTTGCGTATATAGTGGTTCATATTGGATCACCAACTGATCACTTTCCGTCTCCTCACCATCAATCGTGATATTAGATACGCCAGTCCACATCGGTGCTGTGCCTGCAATCATTCCAGAACTGCGTGAAAGTAAATTCACATTTGCAGTCGTGCCTATAATTGATCGGTTAAGGTTACTTAATGGTGTCGCTGGTGTCGTGGTTTCATCTAATGTTGCATTAACAGAGGAAGTCAAGACGACTCCCGCAGCAGCAGTTTCATCATTGATAATGGCTTTCGAATTATTAAGATTGGTCAATCGGATATCTTGGGTGATGTAATTTAAACCAAAATTCGCATTATCCTGTATATCCGATACCCCTTGTTGCATGGATAAACTTCTTTGACCTGTCAAAAACAATAAAATCGCAGCAGCAGTAATAATCAAACCTAACGCTAGCGATAGCATGAGTTCGACCAATGTAAATCCTGAACTGGCTTTGATAAATCTTCGATTTACTGACTTATATACTGGAAAAGCATTTCCTATAGAGTCCTTATTATTGTTCATACTAATAAGTCTCCATAATCACACAAGTTGAGGTTGGGTTATAAGCATTGCCGTTTGTACAATCTCCTGTACCAGCCCCATCTGTAGCACTTGAGTCCCCCCAAGCCACGTAAATACAACTTCTATTATTTGTATTTTGGCAATCCATAATATTCATTGTCATCCCTAGCGAAGCAGCTCGATTTGCTACTTGGGACACATCAAAATCAGCTAAATCACTGTCTGTACAAGCAGTTGCCACACAGTCTGTCTGGAATGTTTTTTGTTTCGAAGCTGTTTGAATCTCTTCTTGATAAACAGCAAAAGCATTGCGATTCACTCGAATTCTCTCTGCAAGATCACGTGCAATTGAGATCGCCTGTACACGAGAAGTGCTTTCAGCACTCGCTTCTAATGCTCGATATTGTAATGCTACGAAGCCCAACACCCCGATCGCTAAAATCATTAGTGCAACTAATATCTCAACGAGACCAACGCCACGTTGATGATTTAATACGCTCATTAACATGTCCCCGTTTGTGTCTGTTGAATTGTGCCCATTTTAGAAATACTGACTAACTTAGATTTACCGCCCCCGGCCTTATCACAAATCTCAAATATATCGGTAGTTGAATCAATTAATCGCTGACAAGTAGGCGGAGTACTATTGTCCGCGATACAAACCCCACCATTTAGATTAAATAAAAGTGCGGTAGGTGATGTTGACTTCAAAACACTCTTTGATTCTGGTTGCCAGTGGAAAAGTGCTGCAGTGTTAGCACTGGGAGTCCCTGATGAATCTGTCTTTAGTTCTACTTTTATCGCTCTACGTTCAAGAACGGCTTTTGCTCTCGCCTCATTGAAAGTTGAGACCAAAGTTTGAGTACTTTTATTTAGACCTTGATTCAACACCATATTATTGAATGCAGGAGCAGCCATCGTCGCAATGATTGCTAAAACAGCAATCGTCACCATCAACTCAATTAAGGTAAATCCCCAATTTTTCCCCATCGCCTTTACCAATATTTTTTTAAATTTATGAGGCTATAATAGATTTTATTTTTACAGAACCAATACAAAGCAGATAAGAACCAAAAAAAAACAGATGGAATGCAATCCATCTGTTTCTAGTTCACATTTTTCTAGGAAAATTAGGCTTGTATCACCTGTATACGCAACTCTTTTGGCAAGCTAAAAGTGATATTTTCTTCAGTACCTTGTAACTCTTGGGGCGGTGTTGCTCCCCAATCTTGCAACCGTTGAATTACTTGTTTAATTAAAATCTCAGGTGCAGATGCGCCTGCCGTCACCCCTATTTTACTGTCCGATTTAAACCATTTTTGCTCAAGCTGATCTGCGTTGTCGACTAAATAAGCTGACTTTCCCATACGCTCAGCAAGTTCACGCAATCGATTTGAATTAGATGAATTTGGAGACCCTACCACTAACACGACGTCACATTGTTCTGCTAAATCGCGTACTGCATCTTGACGATTTTGTGTTGCATAACAAATATCATCCTTGCGCGGCCCTTGGATCTCAGGGAACTTACGTCGTAATGCATCAATCACTTTTGCTGTATCATCGATTGATAGAGTCGTTTGCGTCACAAAGGCAACTTTATCTGGGTGTTTCACCACCAAGTCATCAACATCTTGTTCATCTTCAACTAAATAAATCGCGCCGCCGCGAGACTTATCATATTGTCCCATCGTGCCTTCTACTTCAGGATGACCTTCATGACCGATTAAAATTGCTTCCGTTCCCTCACGCGCATATTTTGTCACTTCAATATGAACCTTGGTCACCAAAGGACAGGTTGCATCAAATACTTTTAATCCACGTCGTTCAGCCTCTTGTTGTACAGCTTTTGATACGCCATGTGCGCTAAAAATCACAATAGAGTCATCAGGCACCTGATCAAGCTCATCAACAAAAATCGCGCCACGCTGACGCAAATCATCTACCACAAATTTGTTGTGTACGACCTCATGTCGCACATAAATTGGCGGATTAAAACATTCGAGTGCTCGATTGACGATCGCTATAGCACGGTCAACACCAGCACAAAAACCTCGTGGATTGGCCAACACGATTTCCATAACATCCTCTCTCATCATCTGAATATTTCAATCAAACTATTTCGTTTAGCAGCTCGCTACACTACAATAGCCAAGATATTTTATCATATCAGGAAAAATATCATGTCGGGTCTATTGTTTGTCGTTTCTGCTGCCTCAGGAACAGGCAAAACATCTTTGGTAAAAGCCCTACTCGATCGCGTCAGCAACCTTCATGTTTCAGTATCGCATACGACTCGCAATCAACGCCCAGGTGAACTAGACGGCGTTCATTATCATTTTACCAATAAAGAATCCTTCTTGTCTCAAGTCAAGGAAGGCGGTTTTATCGAGTATGCAGAAGTCTTTGGTAACTATTACGGCACATCGCAAGCCAAGGTAAAAGAGCAACTTCAACAAGGTCATGATGTTTTACTTGAAATCGATTGGCAAGGTGCTGAACAGGTTCGTCGACTATTTCCAGAATCAAAACAAATATTTATCCTACCACCAACACAGTACGATCTAAGACAACGTCTTTCAAACCGTGGTACTGACTCAGTTGAAGTAATTGAACACCGCCTCAGTTGTGCTGTTGAAGATATGCGCCATTTCGCAAGCTTTGACTATGTGATTATCAATGATGACTTTAATAAAGCCGTACATGATTTAGAAGCAATTATCACTGCAAATCGTCTAGAAACATTGCAGCAAAGTAGCCGTCATCAACAGTTAATTGAAAACTTACTTAGGGTCTGTTGACACTTCACAGATGCTTGCGACAGCGAATGTTTTTTTAGGTGGTACAAGGCGCGCTTTTCGAAATTTAGTGATTCTAAATGAGGAAGGCACAACACAGTAACAACAAAAAACATTCCTGTCCCGTAGGGTTATGGCTAAAACTTCCTCAAACTTCGTTATAAAACTTGACAAGGGGATCGCCATTGCCTGCGTTTCATGCCTTGTTTGAGTCGTTTTAGCTAATAACGCAAGCATGGCTGAAATATCAACAAACCCTATTCTCAATCGCGAATGACTTGAGTCTTGGACAAAAGCCTTTTATACTATTTAGTCTTTCAGATGTATTGTTCAAACGAGACAACTTATGGCACGTGTAACCGTTGAAGATTGTTTAGACCATGTCGATAACCGCTTTGAGTTAGTACTGGTAGCGAGTAAACGTGCACGCCAAATAGCACGTCAAGGCATGGAACCTACTGTAGAATGGGACAATGACAAACCAACAGTTGTCGCTTTACGTGAGATTGCAGTGGGTCATGTCACCAAAGAAATTTTGAAACAACGCGACCAAGATTATCAAACTTCAAATCTAGATATGGTGTTATCTACAAATTCATTAAATTTAGAAGGCTTTTCTTTCTAAGTCGAATTTGCTATACATCGAAGCCCATTGTGAAGACACTGGGCTTTTTTGTTTGTTGATCTTATTGTGAAATTTTCTCCATATTGAGAAAAGCAATATACTTCATTGAAAAAACTTACGAGTTTTTATAATGAACAAATTGACAAGTTTAGCAATATGCTTTTCATTAGAAGATAAGCAAAGTATCAACAAAGATTATCCTTACTGAATCCAAGTTATTAAAGGTGTTTTCTATGCCAGGCGAAGAGGTCAGCCAAGCCAAGCAACAGCTAAAAGTAATTATTGATGCCTATCTGAAAGATAGTGACGTCCAGCGTGTGCTTGCTGCCTGTGATTTTGCCGACTTAGCGCATAGCGGTATTACCCGTAAAAGTGGTGAGCCATATGTCTTACACCCAATTGCCGTCAGCTGTATCTTGGCCCATATGCGTCTCGATGCAGATACGCTCATGGCAGCACTATTACATGATGTCATCGAAGATACTGATTTTAGCAAAGATGAAATTGGCGAAAAATTCGGACTGGTCGTTGCCGAGCTAGTCGATGGCGTAACCAAACTCAGCCATTCCAGCGATAAGGAATACAATAAAGCGGCCTCCTTCCGGAAAATTCTGCAAGCGACTTTACAAGACCCACGTGTCATTATTATTAAACTTGCCGATCGTTATCATAATATGACCACTCTAGGCGCACTTCGTCCAGACAAACGTGCACGAATCGCCCAAGAAACGCTAGATATTTTTGTACCAATGGCGCGTCTGGTTGGTATGAATGAAATGGCAGACAACTTAGAACATCTATGTTACCAAAATCTCGATTTGGATATGTTCAATGATGTACAAGCTGCTCTTTTAGAAACCAAGCCAAAACGTTGTGAATATCAGGCCATCTGGGAACAAAAATTATCAGACCTCTTAGAAAATCACAAAATTAAAGGTCGAATTAAAAAGAAAAATAATAATATCGAGTTGCTGCGCCATTTTGTAAAAAATGAAATTGATTTAAATGAACTTAGCCACAGTCATGCCTTCGAGATTATTCTGCAAAGCATCGCGGATTGTGATCGTCTTGTGACTGCATTAAAAGATAATTTCCAAGTCTTACAATACAAAGACTACATTCGTCGCCCGTTGCCAGGTGGCAATCAATCATTAATGATCAAATTAAAAGGGGAAAAAACCACCCTTTCTCTCACCATTCAAACTGAGCTTATGCGCAAAGCCGCTCGTTTTGGTGTCGTACTGGGTGAAAATGCGCCTCAAGCATGTCGATCTGCCATCCAAGCATCCATGCAAAACCTGAATACTTTAATCGATAGTGACTGTGCGAAAACCACTTTTAGCGATTTATTGGATTATTTACACCAAGAGAAAATTTGGGTGTATACCCCACACGGGCAATTGCATGAACTTCCTCAAGGCGCAACTGTTGTTGATTTTGCTTACTCAGCTAGTTTATTTCTAGGTAACCACGCTGTTGGTGCCAAAGTTGATGGAGAAATTCGTCCTCTCTCAACGCCATTGAATAGCGGTCAGGTGGTAGAAATCATTACTGATGTACTCGCTACACCTAATCCAGACTGGCTCAGCTTTATTAATACGCAAAAAGCGCGTCGGGCTTTGCAAAATATTTTAAGAGAGCAAGATCTTGATGAACAACGCCTTGTTGGACAACAAGCCTTGAATCGAGCATTGAAACTCTTTCACCGCTCTATTAACGACCTCTCGCAACAAGACTGGATTAATGTCTTAGAGTGGCGACATCTCACTGACAAAGACACCTTATTTGAACAGATTGCTGTTGGGGACTTATTACCTCAATTGGTTGCAAACCATCTCTTTGCTCAAGATCATCAACCTCATCCACAAGACAGTTCCGATCGTTTGATTGTTGGTACTGAAGGGGTTGATGTTAAATATGCACATTGCTGCAATCCTGTTTTGGGTGACCCAATTCAAGGACATTTATCTCGTCGCGGATTAATCGTCCACCGCGCACGATGCCGCAACCTCTTACATGAGCAACATTTACACCCAGAAAACATCATGCCTTTACATTGGCAATCTGAAGAAATCGAAGATGTTCGCTTTAGCGCCTATCTTTGTATTCACATGGCAATGAATGATGAACAAATCTCTGACTTGATTTATCAATGCCGTAAGGCCAAAACAGGGGTTGAAATGGTGCATTCACAAGAGCAAAAGACGTATGTGAATATCGTGGTCAATAATCGAAAACAATTAGCCCAAATTATTCGAGATTTGCGTATGCATCTTGGCTTCCCTCGAATTGAGCGTTTAAATATGCCTGTAGCACAGCCAGAAATGGCAAAAATAGGTTAAAACCAATCGCAACGACTACTCAGTATTCAATTGCTCCCATGCTAGATTTTTGTGTTAAAGTCGCTGTGCTTAAGATAGGAAAATGACATAGGAGAGCTTAATGTCACGTCAAGTTATTCATACTGAACACGCGCCTGCAGCGATTGGAACATATTCTCAAGCAATTCTTGTTGGCAATACGCTCTATCTTTCAGGTCAAATCGGCTTAGACCCATATAGTATGGAACTTGTAGACGGTATAGAAGCTCAAATTCGCCGCGTCTTCGATAACCTTAAAGCAGTATGTACCGCAGCGGGTGGCAGCTTAGCTGATATCGCTAAATTGAACATCTTCCTTACTGATTTATCTCACTTTCAACTTGTTAATCAAATCATGGGTGAATACTTTGCCCAACCTTATCCAGCACGCGCTGCACTCGGTGTTGCTAGCCTACCAAAGGGTGCATTGGTTGAAATGGATGGAATTGTGATTATTCCATAATATTTAACTCATACTTTTCAGTCAGATATATAATTATAAAAATAATCGGTCTTAAATATTTAGCTCTAAATGATGAATCAATCTTGCGCGGAAATCCGAGTTTAACTCGGATTTCCGCTCATGTTTAACTTTTTTATCCAAATTCCCAATAACCAAGACAAACCGTTTAGAATGAAATTCATTGACAAACGATAACAATTATCAATAATATCAATTATCGCATTTGTATTTGTGGATACAACTCCCATGTATGTTTGTTTATGTCGCGGAATCACCGATCAGGATATTAAAGATGCTGTTGCGAACGGCACCGAAAGCTATCGTGAAATCCGTGAACAACTCGGCTTAGGCACTTGCTGCGGACGTTGCGCTCCAGAAGCCAAAGCCATTATCAGTGAAGAACTTGCAGAAATTGCTGCACGGATTTCCGTGGCTGCATAATTTTGAATTAAATCCTTCGTGTTTACGACTCCACCGCTTTTTGTAGAACTTTAACCACTCTTCATCCAAGCGGTTTTTTTATGACAAATCACATCCCTATAAAAATTTAATCCTGCAAACAATAAGGCACGATACTCATTCATCATGATTGTGATTTTCATTTGCCGTTCTATAAATTACTCGCCAGATTCTTATTTGTTGATTAAGATAATATAAATTGCCGAAAAGGCATTTTGTTGGTGTTTATGGAGCAAGTGCAATGAAAGGCAATCGTGAAGTGATTAATCAGCTGAATCAGGTGCTTTATCACCATCTGACTGCAATCAATCAATATTTTTTACACTCTCGTATGTTTAATGATTGGGGTATTGAGCAACTCGGTAGCGCTGAATACAAAGAATCGATTCGCCAAATGAAACATGCAGACAAAATTATTGAACGTGTTTTATTTCTAGAAGGTCTACCTAACCTACAACATCTCGGAAAACTATACATCGGACAACATACTGAAGAAGTGTTGAATTGTGATATTCGCAAAGTCAAAGAAAATATCGTAACACTCAAACAAGCCGTTGAATTGTCTGAAGCTGAACAAGATTACGTGACCCGTGATCTGGTCCAAGAAATTTTAGAGAAAGAAGAAGAATATTGGGATTGGCTCGATACACAGCTCGATCTAATCGAAAATGTTGGCATCGAAAACTATATCCAAAGCCAAATTTAAAGTTTTAAAAAGCCCTCTCAGTTTAACTTGAAAGGGCTTTTTATTCACTTTAGCTTTTAGGCTGACCCACCACCTGCTCAAAAGTAAATTGCTTTCGATATAAACGATTCCACACCGCAATATATTGTTTCGCTTCAGTTTCCTTACCGTTATACGCTAATAATTGCGCATATTTCTTAAGATTATACGGTGTAGCACGATTTTTCACGATTTTAGCCAACTGCTGTAACTCAGCATCAGACATTTTGGTATTCGGTGACAATGCAATCCAATTTAAACGCCATTTAAATTGCGTCAATAAGAAAATTTCGGAACTCCCTAAAATACTAACGGTTGGTTGCTTATTTGCAAACACTAAACGGCTATTCTCTTGGTAAAGCTTATAATCTCGCCAAATGAGTAGCATGACCACAATGGCAATCACCCATACACAACGCACAATATTTTTATGAACTTCAATCCCTTTTAAATTCGGCGTTTGCGACTGAACTAACCCAAGTAAGAAACCCATAGGCAATAAAAAATAGGCATAGCGCTGAGGAAACTCTAACATGGCATGAATCAGGATCGCCGAAACCATGAGCATCGCCACAATTGAAACGGTTTCTTTGCTCTGTAGATTTAACCAAAATAGCCACAATCCCACATACCCGATAATTAACAACCCGAGTGGAATACCATTCCACACCAATACATCTAAAAGAATATTATGTGAGCTGTTAAACCAAACTTGTACTGTATTGAATTCCAGGCTTTCCACAACCGCAATACTGGTTTGATTCCAGCCATAACCCCACCAAGGTTGTTCAGCTATCGCATGTAGGATTTGCATCCACATACCTAAACGCTGATGTCCTTGACTCGCACGATCAACAATAGAGGCAGTCTTGGCAACTTCGGTAAGCTGCTCGGTTGCGATCCATTGCGCCAACAACGGCAAAAGATAAGCTGACATCAACACGAATGCTGCACACCAAAAAATCAGTTTAGGAAAATTCAGACGCGGGCTATTTCTATGTTGTTTATAGATCCAATAAATAAAAACAAAAATGAGTACCATCCACGATGTTCTAGACTGACTCAAACTAATCGCAAATAAAATTAAGAAACTCGATGGGATTAGTAACCATAAGGCTGCTTTTTGTTTTTCATACAGATAAAGCCCCCCAAACAATCCCACGATCAAAAAGGTCGCCATATTGTTTGGTTGCCCGAAATTGGCAAAAGGTCTATTGCCTCTCAATTGATTAACAAAGCTAAAATGCGATTCCAACTTTAACCATTGCAGAATTGCCATCAAACTCGTTAGCACTGCTGTTGCTAAAACGAGATAACTAAATCCTTGCATCAATTGTTCACGCCGATGAGATTGCTGTAGGGATAAATTAAATCCCAGCACGATCATCAACCAAAACGTAAATAAATAGAACGCACTTAATAATGCGATACTTAAATCACCAATTAAGCCGAAACCCCACTGAATAAGTGGAATTGACATAATCGGCAGCCTCCAAAGCTGTGCTTTTGGGATTTTTATATTTTGGTTTAATGCCAAAGTAAAAAGTGAAATTGCAGCTGCAAATCCAGCTAGATCACTGGAAAATGTCACCCATGGATAGGTATGGAATGGCGAAAGCCATGCAAAGCCAAGCAAAATGCTGGCGAGGATAAAACATAAAGCTTGCATAGGATGTAGAAAAATAAGGCTTCGCAGTAGTATATAACGAAGCCTTTTGTTGATCTCAATTTGGTAGGAAAAACTACAATTTTATGTGATGAACTTATAACAAATATAAATCACTTATCAATAAAAATGTATAAAGATTATTTACATGCATTTGGTCTAAATTTTGCATTTAAAGTACCTGGTGTACAAGTCCACGTCGCAGCACCATCAGTAGTTTCAAAAAAAATAGTTTGCCCTTGTGCAACACCCATTGTCATTGTCATTGTGATTTGACCAATAGGATAAGTTCCTGTAACAGTATCACTCATCTCAGAATATTTACCTATTAAAGTAACGTTTACCTCACTACTATTGGGCACAACATTTACTCCAACAAACTTAGTTGGCCTGATATACGCTGAATTATCAGGAGACTTTCCCTTGGGAGATTCTAGGCAGCCAACTTATAAAAGTCTTCGGCCATTTGATTTGGTGTCTTAAAACCCAAACCCTTTTGAATTCTTCGATGATTATAAAATAACTCAATGTATTTTATAATATCTGCTTTGGCTTCTTCTCTAGTTTGATAGTTGTAATGATGAACTAACTCATTTTTCAATATTCCCCAAAAGCTTTCAATCGGTGCATTATCGTAACAGTCTCCGCGCTTGCTCATTGAACCTTGAAAACCATATTGCTCAAGTATATTTCGATATTCATGGCTGCAATATTGACTTCCTCTGTCTGAATGCACAATCAGTTCTTTGGTTGGTTTTTGATTGTGAATAGCCATATTTAGCGCATTACAAACAAGCTGTGTTGTCATGCGCTCATTTAAGCTATAGCCAACCACTTGCTTCGTGTAAAGGTCTTTTACCGCTGCTAAATACAGCCATCCTTCAACAGTCCATATGTACGTAATATCACTTGACCATGCTTGATTTGGTCTAGTCATTGAGAATTGTTGCTCCAGCAGGTTTTCATAGATCGCTCGATTATGGTCACTATTCGTAGTCCTTTTAAAACGCTTGTGTCGCTTACAATACAGGTGGTTCAGCGCTTTTATCTGACGTACAGCGTACATACTCATTTTTATACCCTGAGCTTGTAAGTATTTGGTTAATCGAATATAACCATAGCTCTGCCTTGTCTCCTCATGGGCTATTTTCACCAATATCGTCTGTTGATTTCGTTGAATCGTTCTTTTGCTCACGCCTCTCTTGAGCCAATCATAAAAACATGAAACTGAAACATGAAGTAATCGAGCCATTAAGGTAATTGGAAAAGAATATCTTTTTTGTTTCATATAGGCGTACCTTACTGACTTTCTTTGGCAAAGTACGCTGCTGCCTTTTTTAAAAATTCACGTTCCATTTCAGCTATTTTGAGCTGTTGTTTGAGTTTTTATTTTCTTCGAGTAGAGCGTTTAGATCAGGTGAATACTGTTTTGTACCTGCTAAAGTTCCAGCCTTTGCTTTGGTATTCCAATTTGAAAGAGTTTGCATTGAAATGCTAAGTTGTCTAGCTGTTTCCGAGACATTGCCTTGATTGGCTTCAATTAATTTGATGGCTTCAGCTTTAAATTCTGTGGTGTAAGTCTTGTGTTTCTTGCTCATGGTAAACTCCTGATGAGTGTGTTTAGTTTACCAAGTTAAAACCTCCTGTTTTTTCAGCACACATCACTTTATTCAGCTACTTGTATTCAGCACGTTTTATGCCAGCTCCTAGCTTAGCCAATTTTAACTTAAAAAAACAGAGACTTAAAACAATATTAGTACTGAACAGAATTAATGCAATTTGGACGTTTTATGAAAAAATATGACAATTAACGTCATGTTTATCTCATTCTCTACGCTAAAAGTTCCTCCCATTTTTGATGATTTTCGAATTGTTTTAAAATTGAGCGAAATAAGTCACATAAAAATTAATTTTTATTTTTTGAAGATTTTTACCGTTCATCTGAAGATAGAATGCACTAGCCGATTGATAGCGTATCACATCTAAGGTTTAGTCCGCTAAAATAATGAACCCCTCTTGCTCATATAAAAAATTCAGTTCAATCAATCGAGCTATATCGCGATAAAAAGTACGTTCCGTTTTACCTGTATATAAAATTTGGATTTGAGGTATACGATACAAATCGGCTTGGGTTAAAAACTTTTTCGTCTGACCCGCTACAAGCATAATGGTTTGAATCAAATTAAATTGTCTATCCGAAATACGCTTGCTAAATTTGGCATCGTTCAAAGCAGTTTGATAAAGCAAAAAACTGATCAAGCCATTACTTTGATCATGTAAGTTGTTGATGGTTTCAAACATTCCTTTTAATACAAACTCAATAAAAGCTTGGTTAGGCAATGGCTCTTTTTTATCAGCAGACTTTCGACATATATTAAATAATGCAAAATACTCATGAATATTGATTTGATAATATGCCCAAATTGCTGATGAACTAAAACGATAACCTGACTGTTCAAGCACGAGCATTTCAATTAAACGACCTGTCCGACCATTGCCATCCCAAAATGGATGAATTAACTCAAAATAATAATGTGCCAAACATGCACGGACAATCACAGGTTGATTAATCACATTTGGACTATTGAGCCACTCTACCCACGCCTGTATCAGATACTCAATATCCTCAATACATTTCGGTGGACGATATGTCCCACCATGTGCACTATTGCCTACCACTGTCTTTTGGCTAGGTTGATTGTTTCTAAACTGCCCTGCTGGATTATGTTGTTCTTCTAAGTTTTGCGATACCAAGCTATGTAACTGAATAACAGATGTTAAAGATATGCTTTGTCCATCTAAAGGTTGTAATCTTTTCTGACTAAACTGCTTAATCCAACCTATTGCCTCTTTAAGATTAGTTAAGCGGCGCTCCTCAGTCTTTTGTATCATTTTAGGATCTAGTCTTAAAATGTCCTCAGTTTCTTGCTCAGTAAATTGCCCCCCCTCAATAGTGTTTGTACTATAAATACTACTTGCTAAAACCTTTTCCTGCACTTGATCTATGATTTGAGGCAAACTTGGCATCTTATTAAATCTATTTTGCGCATCATTCACACGATCTAGCATAGGTTTAATCTGTTGTAGATCAAACCCAAGTTGAAAAATAAAAGAGCCAGATTTATAAGTCATCACTCTTAAAGTCGCATCATCTAACCAAGTTTTACTTTGTTCAGGCATTTTGTCAAAAATTCTGTCAAATAAAATGTCAAAACATTATTATTTTAAATCATGAATTTAGTCAATTTTTAATTGTAAAAATGTCAAAACTTATGTCATTGATACTGTCAAGTTTTACTTAAAAAATAAGCGTGTTTTGATCTTCAGCTTCAACCGCTTTCTTTCAACCAGTTTTCTATCTGTAGTGCAGGCACACGCTCAAACTCTCTTGTATTATTGGTCACCAAAATCAATCCCCTACTTCTCGCATGAGCTGCGATATGTAGATCATTCTCGCCAATCGGTTGACCTTTTCTTTTTAGCTGAGCTTTAATATTTCCATATTGGATTGCAGCATCTACGCCATAATCCAAAATTTGCAATCGTGATAAAAAATCCTCTACAACTTTTAAATTCTTCTCGGGCATTTGGCTATTTTCCGCCCCAAAAATTAATTCCGCAACAGTGATACTACTGATACAAAGTTGTGTTGAAACAGCATTAAACCTTTCTTTAACCGCCAGTGGTCTTTGTTTTATTGTATAAATCACAATATTGGTATCAAGCATATATTTCAGCATTTAAAACGACTCTCTCTCTGCTGAAATTTGTTCGCCACGCTCAAAGTCATCTGAAAGTTGTAACTCAGGATCTTCGAAAAAACTATCCCAAACCTGTTCTACTGGGCTAATCACTCGCTCAACCCCCACCTGTCGCACAAAAACTTTTTGAGTTGTTTCAGAAAAACGATAAATACTCGGTAGTCTTACTGCTTGGGTACGATTATTCATAAATACGGTTGTAATCACAGCACACCTCCCTCTCGCTATATACAACAAGTATATAGCACAACCAATATCCTATCAATTCAAAATAATCGGCTCATTCGGCAACTCATTGATTTGCTCAGGGATCGGTTGATCATAATATTGCGCTAGCACTTCACCAATTTTTTCAACACCCACTAATACGCCCTGTTGGTACTGTTTATTTTTTAACTTTTCAATGATCAAAGCACAAATCTGTTGCCAAGTTTCCACATCCGTTGCATTTTTTAAGCCACGATCAATCACAATTTCAACTTTTCGCTCGCATAAATTTAGATACAACAACACCCCACTATTCAGTTCTGTATCCCAAACCCCAAGTTCAGCAAAAAGTTGCTGAGCACGCAGACGTGTATCTTGATAATAAGCCTGGGAACACGGAATATGCCCTTCAATCACGACTTGGATCTCCCCAACGTGTCCCTGCTCGGCTTGTTGTACACCTTTGGCAATCTCAACAAGGTCCTGTTGATTAAAATAACGATGTGTCGCAGAGATATACAAAAAGTGTTTAAACCAACGTTTTAAACTGGGTGTGACACGCTCATCCAACTTCGGTTGGGTAATAATCTGAGTTGTATCTGTTGTCGTTACCATGAGCCTGAAGCACCTCCTCCGCCAAAACTACCGCCACCGCCACGGTAGCCTCCACCACCAAAACCGCCGCTGCCACCACCGCGTCCTCCACCAGAGAGAAAAGCCTGAAAAATGAGTTGTGCCAAAGAGGTGATTAATAAAAAGAATACACCGATACCCAAAATTAAACTCATCACAACACCAGCGCCATTGACCAACCCTGCAACAGCAGCAGCTACACCAGCAGTCGACGCACTTAGACGCTTTCCAACCACAAATGATCCAATCACGCCAGCAACCAGAATAAACAGTGCCATCGACATGGTGTTCTCTTTGGCTTGTTGTTGCTGTAATGCTCGTTCATGGCGTTCTTTTAGTTCTTGTGCAGACTGTTGTGCAATTTCAGGATCAAGATTCACAATACGGGTAATTTCATCCAATCCAGCAGAGATACCTTGTGCGTACTGCCCTTGTTTAAATGCAGGGGTGATTTGATTGCGAATAATTCGACTCAGTACTACATCAGGTAACACGCCTTCTAAACCATAACCCGTGAGGATTTGAATGTTCCGATCATTAATCGCAATGGCGATGAGCAAGCCGTTGTCTCGTTTCGCTGAACCAAGCTGCCATTGCTCCCCTGCTCTCAATGCAAAATCAAAAATCGCCTCTTGCCCTGTGGTGGGCACAATAATCACACCAATCTGAGCCTTACCTTGTTGGTATAGATTCAGAATCTTTTGATCTAATTGCTGTATTTCAGCAGGGCTCAGAATCTTCGCCTGATCTATCACAGGTTGATTGAGTGTTGGCAGCCCTCGAATCGACTCTCCATCTGCCATATCATTGGCAACTTCGATTGATGTTTGAGTATTTTGATTGTTGGCGGTCGAGGTCGAAGGTTGGGCTCTTTGTTGCTCTTGAATAATTTTGCCTGCAATCAACACATCGCTTTGATCTGTTGCAGTTGCTTGCTCTGCCCATACCTTATGCTGAAAACAGATTGTAATCAAAAGAAGCATACAAACGACGACCAATCGCTGTTTGTATGTTTGCTTCAATGTTTTCAGCATAAAATACTCCCAAATATTCAAAGTTAATTAAATGAAACCGTAGGAGCTTGTTGAGCAGATTGTTCCGCCTTGAAGTTTTCTTTGGTTTTCATGCCAATCACTTTAGCAGTCATGACTTGTGGGAATTGGCGTGAATAAGCATTGTAATCTTGAACACTGGTAATATATCGATTACGAGCGACTGCAATACGGTTTTCCGTACCTTCAAGTTGCGCTTGTAAATCTCGGAAATTTTCATTGGCTTTAAGATCAGGATAATTCTCTGAAACTGCAATCAGGCGAGATAGTGCGCCAGTCAATTGACTTTGTGCTTGCTGGTAACGCTCAAATAACACAGGGTCTTCTAGGACTTCTTTATCCACTTTTAAGCCTGCAACGTTAGAGCGTGCCTCTGTGACTTCGGTCAATACTTGCTCTTCATGTTTGGCATAGCCTTTCACAACATTCACCAAGTTAGGTACAAGATCAGCCCGTCGTTGGTACTGGTTTTGCACTTCTGACCATGCAGCCGTCACCGCCTCATCTTTAACTTGCAATGTGTTATAGCCACAACCCGTGAATAGCAATGTACTTGCCAAAATTGTTGCAAGTGCAGTTTGTTTCATCAGTTTCATACCTATTTATCCTCAAGTTTTTCTTTATATTTTTAACAATAATTTATTGTAATGTGATTTTTTACGTGCTTTGTAAAGTTTATTAAATTTGGTTATTCAATATTTAAATAAAAAAGGCATCACTTCCATGTTTGAAGTAATGCCCCACTAAACACAATTTGCGTCGACTTAAATTAACTATAAATTTTGGATGCTGTTTCTTCTTGAAATGAAATCATGCCATATTCATCAGCCATACGTGCTTTCCAATAATTGACTAACTTCGTATAATCATGTTTGGCAGGGTGGAAATCCGCTTGATAATAAGATAAATATTCAGGAATGAGCTGAATTAACATTTTTACAAGTAAATAAGTACCAAATAAATTACCGCCGACTTTGGGCAAACTTTTCCATTTATCCTGCTATATTAAACGCGTCGTTCCATAAAAAACCAAACTCGCAAAACCTGTGGTGACACTGCGCATCAACAAACGACGAATACGATCATCCCCATATACTTCTTGGTAGACATCAAAGGCCACAGACCGATGCTCGATTTCTTCAATCGCGTGCCAGACCCAAAGTTTCATTGCGTCATCGTCCAAGGTACTCAGAATCTCTGGATGTTTGAGGATATATCCCCCTAACATCGCAGTAAAATGTTCAAAAGCACAGGTTAAAACCAATTGTAATTTCGGATGAATATTACGAAGTGCATCATCTCGTTTTGCCAGCCACGCTTGGAAACGATCTAAATTATAGTCATCGCGTCGCCATGCATCATTGAATTCAGTGTGTGCCTTGGAGTGCATCGCTTCTTGACCAATAAAAGCAGCAATCTGTGCTTGTAATTGAGGATCTTTGACTTTATCTCTCACATTGCGAACACTATTGACAAAGTATTGTTCCCCAATCGGAAAAGTAGAAGAAAGTGCTGTTAACAGATGAGACATGAGTGGAGAATTCGCAAAATAATGCCGCTTAATTTTTTGTGGATTAAATTGCAAACGTCGCACCATAATTCCTAAGGCTTTAGGGCGATTTAAATAGCTTTTTTCTTGATTTACATTTGCAAGTGCCATGTTGAGTGCCTGCGCAATTTTTATACCGAGTTTGAGTATTACGCTGGGAAAACTCGATGCACAGGGCAAAAAAGCTTATAAAATTTGCCAAAACTACCAAACAGACCAGATGAAATAACAAAGCCTGCATTTCGCAGGCTTTGTTTAGAATAGGTTTCAGCGTTAAGTGTTTAGACACCAAGATAATCTAAAATACCTTCAGCAGCTTGACGACCTTCCCAGATTGCGGTTACGACAAGATCTGAACCACGCACCATATCTCCACCCGCAAAAATCTTTGGATTAGAGGTTTGGAACTTAAATTCTTGTTGCTCAGCAGCAACCACACGACCTGAACCATCAAGGCTGACTTTTGCATTCGCAAACCAGTCCGCTGGACTTGGACGGAAACCGAAAGCCAATAAGACTGCATCAGCTGGTAAGACTTCTTCAGAACCAGGAATTGGTTCAGGGCTACGACGACCACGGCTATCAGGCTCACCCATCTGTGTCGTCACGACTTTTACGCCTGTGACTTTGCCATTCTCACCTACAATTTCAATTGGCTGGCGATTGAATAAGAATTTCACACCCTCTTCATAGGCATTCTTCACTTCGCGCGCAGAACCTGGCATGTTACTTTCGTCACGACGGTAAGCACAGGTGACTTCTTGTGCGCCTTGACGCAACGAAGTACGGTTACAGTCCATTGCGGTATCACCACCACCAAGCACAATCACCTTTTTACCATCAACACTGATATATTCGCTTGGATCTTTTTCCCAACCTTGGCAACGATTTACGTTCGCAATCAAGAAGTCCAATGCGTCATAAACACCATCAAGGTCTTCACCTGGGAAGCCACCTTTCATGTAGGTATAAGTCCCCATACCCATGAACACTGCATCGTATTCAGCAAGTAATTGTTCGATTGTAACGTCTACACCGATTTCAGTATTTAAACGGAATTCGATGCCCATCCCCGTGAAGATTTCACGACGACGCTTCATTACATCTTTTTCCATTTTAAATTCTGGAATACCAAATGTGAGCAATCCACCAATCTCAGGGCGTTTATCAAATACCACTGGCTTGACACCACCGCGCGCAAGAATGTCAGCACAACCTAAACCCGCAGGACCTGCACCGATAATGGCAACTTTTTTATTGGTCCATTTTACGCCAGACATATCTGGACGCCAGCCTAAAGCAAAGGCAGTGTCATTAATATATTTTTCCGCATTACCAATCGTCACTGCACCAAAACCATCATTTAAGGTACAAGCACCTTCACACAAACGGTCTTGTGGACAAACACGACCACATACTTCTGGCAAGGTATTGGTTTGGTGGCACAGCTCGGCTGCTTGGAAAATTTGACCTTCTGCAATCAGCTTTAACCAGTTAGGAATATAGTTATGTACAGGACATTTCCATTCGCAATACGGGTTACCACAACCTAAACAACGATGCGTCTGATTCGCAGCCACTTCAGCAGTAAAAGGTTTATAAATTTCCACAAATTCTGCTTTGCGGACAGTAATATCTTTTTTCTCTGGATCTTGGCGTGGTACGTCCAGAAATTGAAAGTCATTATTGAGGCGTTCTGCCATGTCTCTCTCCGTGGGTAGGCGCAGCGGTTTTCTTCACCTCTGCACCTGCCTATGTCTTTGCAGTCGTGGAATTATTGTGGATCAGCTTGGGTTGTTTTCAAAAGCGTTTGCAAATTAGCAGCTTTTGGTTTTACAAGCCAGAACTTACGGCTATAGAAGTCGAACTCATTACGGATTTTGTAAGCCCAAGCACTGCCTGTTTCTTGGATATGCTCATCAAGAATACGTAATAGATATTCTTTATGATCTTCCATCGCTTCTGTCGAGATACGGTTGAGGTCAATCAACTCATGGTTGTAGTAATCAACAAAGTCATTGTCGAGGTCAAGCACATAAGCAAAACCACCCGTCATACCTGCACCGAAGTTGTGACCAACCTTACCTAATACAGTCACCACACCACCCGTCATATATTCACAACAGTGGTCTCCTGCACCTTCAATTACCGCAAATGCACCTGAGTTACGAACGGCAAAACGCTCACCTGCGGTACCCGCTGCAAACAACTTACCGCCTGTTGCACCATATAAACAGGTGTTACCAATGATTGCAGTATTTTGTGTTTGGAATGGTGAACCTTTTGGTGGGAAGATCGACACACGACCACCCGCCATGCCTTTACCAACATAGTCGTTCGCATCACCTTCAAGTTTGATATGCAAGCCACCTGCATTCCACACACCAAGTGATTGACCAGCAGTACCAACCAAATTCATCACAACAGGGCTATTTTCCATACCCAAGTTGCCATAACGACGTGCTATCTCACCCGAGATACGCGCACCGATTGAACGATCACAGTTACCTACAGTAAAGTTAAATGAGCCGCCTGTTCCCGCTTCAATCGCTGGTAGCATTTCTTCAACCATACGTTCAGCCAATACACCTTTATCGAATGGTTCATTGCCTTGAACTTGGCAATATTGTGCCTTGCCTTCTGCAGCAGGATGAGAAGTTAATAATGCACTTAGGTCTAAGTGTGCATGCTTTTCAGTTTCACCCGGTAATACTTCAAGTAAATCAACACGACCAATCAAGTCTTTCAGTGATGAAACACCTAATGCAGCCAACCATTCACGTGTTTCTTCTGCAATAAACTTGAAGAAGTTAATCAACATTTGTGGCTCGCCAATATAATGCTCTTGGCGTAAATGATCTTGTTGGGTTGCCACACCAGTTGCACAGTTATTTAAATGACAAATACGTAAGTATTTACAACCTAATGCGATCATTGGTGTAGAACCAAAACCGAAACTTTCAGCACCTAAAATAGCGGCTTTAATCACATCCAAACCTGTTTTTAAACCACCATCAGTTTGAACACGAACCTTACCACGCAAGTCGTTTACACGAAGAGCCTGATGCGCTTCACTTAAACCCAACTCCCATGGTGAACCCGCATGGTGAATTGAAGAAAGTGGAGATGCCGCTGTACCACCGTCATAACCTGAAATGGTGATGAAGTCTGCATAAGCTTTTGCAACACCTGCAGCAATTGTTCCAACACCTGGCTCAGATACTAATTTTACTGAAACCATTGCTTGAGGATTGACTTGCTTCAAGTCAAAGATCAATTGCGACAAATCTTCAATCGAATAAATATCGTGGTGTGGAGGTGGAGAAATCAACGTCACGCCTGGCACCGAGTAACGTAAACGCGCAATCAAGCCATTTACTTTACCACCCGGTAGCTGACCACCCTCACCTGGTTTCGCACCTTGCGCCACTTTGATCTGTAGAACTTCAGCAGAAGTTAAGTACGCTGGTGTTACACCAAAACGACCTGATGCGATCTGTTTAATTTTTGAGTTACGAATCGTGCCATAACGCGCAGGATCTTCACCGCCCTCACCTGAGTTTGAACGACCACCAATGGTATTCATTGCAATCGCAATTGCTTCATGCGCTTCTGGAGACAATGCACCTAGAGACATACCTGCAGAGTCAAAGCGAGGTAAAATCTCTTCAATGGTTTCAACTTGATCCAATGCAATTGAATTGGTGGTTTTTAACTTAAATAAGTCACGAATCGTTGCAACAGGGCGATTATTTACCAACTCTGCATATTCTTTAAAGTCTTGGTATTGACCTGAACGTACCGCTTTATGAAGCGAGTTAATCACATCAGGGTTGAACGCATGGTACTCTTTACCAAAAACAAATTTGAGCAAACCACCTTGATCAATCGGCTTACGATTCTGCCATGCAGTGGTCGCCAACTTCTTCTGGTCTTTCTCTAAGTCAGCAAAGGTTGCGCCTTGAATACGACTTGGCACACCAAGGAAACATTGGTCCACAACCTCTGAAGATAAACCAACAGCTTCAAATAACTGACCACCACGATAAGAGGCAACCGTCGAGATGCCCATTTTAGAGAGAACTTTTAATAAGCCTTTCTCAATCCCTTTACGGAAATTCGCTTGTGCGTGAATTGGATCACCCAATAACTCACCTTTAGCAACCAAATCATTGATTACGTCATAAGCTAAGTACGGATACACCGCTGTTGCACCAAAGCCAAGCAATACAGCGAATTGATGTGGGTCACGAGCAAAACCCGTTTCAACTAAAATGTTTGCATCAGTACGCAAACCGGTTTTAATCAAATAATGGTGAACTGCACCTGTTGCCAATGCTGAATTTGCGGGTAAGAAACCTTCACGAATATTTTTATCCGTTAAAACGATCAAGGTCTTACCATCACGAATTGCTTGCGCGGCTTCTTCACAAATACGTGTAATTGCAGCTTGCAAACCCTCAGTCTCAGCGTAATTCAAATCAATATCAACTACGCCATAGCCTTCGCGCTCTTTTTCAACATCACGAAGTTGCTGCATTTTCGAATTAGACAATACAGGGCTTGAAATAATGATGCGATCCGCATGTTCTGGACCTTGTTCGAATACGTTTTGCTCACGACCTAAACAAGTTTCCAATGACATTACAATTGATTCACGTAATGGATCAATTGGTGGATTGGTGACTTGCGCAAATTGTTGACGGAAATAGTCAGACACATGGCGTACTTGTCGAGACAATACTGCCATTGGCGTATCATCACCCATCGAACCCACCGCCTCTTGACCACTTTCAGCAATCGGACGTAACAATTGATCACGCTCTTCAAATGTCACCATAAACATTTTTTGAGCTGCTTTTAATTGATCGCCTACTAAACCTTGATCAATCAATTGCTCTTCTAACTCAGGATTCGCTTTCAGGCGAATGGCATGATCACGCAACCATTCACGATACGGACGCATATTTTTAAGATGATTACTGACATCTTTAGTGTCCAGCACTTTACTAGTTAAAGTATCAACCACCAAGATTTGACCTGGACCAACGCGGCCTTTAGACACCACATCTTCTGGATGATAGTCCCATACGCCAATCTCAGAGGCCAACGTGATGTAATCATTCTTTGTGATCACCCAACGCGCAGGACGCAAACCATTACGGTCCAACATACAGATCGCATGACGACCATCTTGAATAACTAACCCAGCAGGACCATCCCACGCTTCCATATGCTTAGAGTTGAACTCATAGAAGGCACGCAAGTCCGCATCTAATGTTTCAACGTTTTGCCATGCTGGTGGAACAAGCATACGTAATGCACGGAATAGATCCATACCACCGCCCACAAGGATTTCAAGCATATTATCTAAGCTAGAAGAGTCCGAACCAGTACGGTTTACAATTGGATTTAACTCAGTTAAACCTGGCAATAATGGGTTTTCAAATTTTGGAGTACGCGCCAAAGCCCAATTACGGTTTGCAGTAATGGTATTAATCTCACCATTATGCGCAAGATAACGGAATGGCTGAGCCAACGGCCAACGCGGTAATGTGTTGGTTGAGAAACGCTGATGGAATACCACGATATGTGATTTTAAACGCTCGTCCGCCAAGTCAGTATAAAAGTCAGCAATTGCCGCAGGCATCATCAGACCTTTATAGCTGATTACCGTTGTTGCTAAAGTCGTCACATAGAATAAAGGATCATTGTGCAACTGTTGTTCAGCACGACGGCGCGCTAAAAATAACTTACGGTTGAATTCAACCTCAGTTAAGCCCATTGGGCAATTTACAAGAATTTGTTCGAACACAGGCAATGATTGCAATGCAATCTCGCCTAATGCGTCATTATTTGTTGGCACAACACGCCACGTTGCAACTGTTAAACCTTCCGCTGCAATTTCCTTATTCAGAATATTCTTTGCATTTTGAGCAAGTGCTGGATCAATATTTAGAAATACAGTACCCGCAGCAAAAATTTCTGTCAGGTTGACCCCTAATTTTAGTGCTTCATCACGGAAAAATTGTTTAGGCATAGCCAGTAACAATCCGCACCCATCTCCTGTCTTACCATCTGCGGCAATACCACCACGGTGCGTCATGCAACTTAAACTGTGAATCGCGGTTTCAACTAAATGATGGCTTGATTCCCCTTTCATGTGGGCGATCAGACCAAAACCACAGTTATCCTTAAACTCATCAGGTTGATATAAACCTTGAGCGGGAGCTACAGTATTAGGCGATGGCATGTGCATAGCGTACCCTTCTTTTCAACATGGCTCTTTCGAGCAACAAACAATCAATTCATTTTCTGCGATATTGCCGATTAACTCATACAAAGTTCAATGCTTCGCGAAAACATTTTTCATGGCGAATTTGCAATATACGTCTTTCTCATCCAAGAATCAGCGTATTTACCATGTAATGTGTTTTCAGTTATTACACCTTAGCAAGGCTTTGTAAAGCAGAAAACTTTACATTTCACCAAATTAATGAGTCATTTAGCACCAAAAAGAACATTGAGCAGACAAATTAGCACCACAAAAAAGCAAAAAACATGCCAATAGGATATAAATTTACTAAATCATTAAAAAAATTAAAATAACTTTAATTTATAGTGATCTGAGACCAAGATTTACTGACCAAAAATGCACCACAAAAAAGCATAGCGCCACAATATTGCACTAATAAAGCACCATTTTAGTGCTAATTAATTAAAGGGGTCACTGATTTCGCGCTTAGAAGAATCTGAATTTTCTTTTATTTTCTCTGCATTTGTCGGTGTATGGACAGCAGACTGATTTTGCTGGACATTCACGACATTGCCTTGTGCATCACGGCGAGTCACCGTTGTTCTCACGGTTGTCGATGCATCTGCTGATGAAGTTGCTTTATTGGCTGAAGTTGCACTTCGAGTGGTCCCAATTAATAGCGTTTCATCAACCTTTGGTAAAGCAGCGGGTTTTAATTGAATCGCATAGAGCTGATTGGTGGACAGCTTCATCTCATCTGCACCCAAATCATTCACTAAATCGACATAAGTTTCGAGCCGCTGTGCTTTCGGTTGGATTGATTCTGGTAGACTCAACTCTAATTGTGCAAATTGACGATTCGCTTCATCTGGATTGGCAAACAGACCATATACCAAAACATATTGTTCAACTTGATCTTGGCCACTTAAACGAAAATAGGTAAATTTTTTCCGATCTGAGCGATTTAATAAAAAGTTTTTAATAATTGCTTCGTTTGAACTACGAAAAATTTCCATCGTCCAACGACGCTGATTGTCTTTGACAAATTTCGTCCCGCGAAATTCAGGAAGATGCTCATTAGCAACCACCACACGCGCTTTTAAATCCAAAGGTCTTACACTATCTGATAGAGCACCCAAATGCGTCGTGGCAGCGACCTTTTCAGGTTGAATTTGCACAGAGGTTTCCGTTTTCGAAGGTTGCTCCACTTCAACCAAAGCATCACGATCCGTCACCGCCCAAAAAACCAATGCAGCAATTAAACAAGCGAGCGCTAAAACTAGCCAGCTATATTGTTGAATATTTTGCCAAATTGATCGTGACACAGCCATGCTTTCCTTCGTGATTTATGATGCAGATTGATTTGCAAGAATAGATTGTTTCATTAGCTCAATATCAAAGTCTTTAGTGATCACAGCTTGCCCTAACTTTTGGAGCAAAACTAAGCGCAATTGACCATTTAAAACTTTTTTATCATGTGCCATATAAGCAAGAAACTCATCTAATGGAATTTTTGGACATGATATCGGTAAATTAGCACGTTGAATGATTTTTTTTGTACGTTCTACATCTTCAACCGCGATCCACCCTAAACGCTGTGATAAATCTGCAGCCATGACCATACCCGTTGCAACAGCCTCTCCATGCAACCATACGCCATAACCCAAATAAGACTCTATCGCATGACCAAAAGTATGACCTAAATTTAATAAGGCTCGCTCACCTTGTTCTTTTTCATCATTAGCAACAATACGTGCTTTATGGGCACATGAGCGATAAACCGCTTCTGCTAGTAAATTTGCATCACGAGCAACCAATGCATCCATATGTTGCTCTAACCATAACAAGAAGTCTTGATCACCTAATAGTGCATATTTAATGACTTCAGCCAAACCCGCTGATAGCTCGCGATCAGGCAGGGTATCTAACTGGGCCATATCCGCAAGCACCACCTGCGGTTGCTGAAAAGCACCTAACATGTTTTTCCCTAAAGGATGATTAATCCCCGTTTTCCCCCCAACGCTCGAATCTACCTGAGATAAAAGCGTGGTCGGTACTTGTACAAAATTCACGCCACGCTGAAAACATGCCGCTGCAAATCCAGCCATATCGCCAATTACACCACCACCCAAAGCCAGTACCGTGCAGTCACGATTAAAACCAGACTCTAATAAAGCATCAAAAATCAAGTTGAGATGTTGAATATCTTTGAATTGCTCACCATCAGGTAAGATGCACTGCGCAACCTGCTTATTCAGTTGAATGAGCGCATCTTTGTAGCTTTGCAAATATAAAGGAGCGACAGTGGTATTGGAAACGAGCATGACTTGTCGCCCATGTAAATATGGCTCAAGCAAAGTTTTAGGATCTAAATGACTTCCAATAAAAATCGGATAACGACGCTCACCTAACTCGACATATAATGTTTGCATAACTTAAACCAACGACAGATTTACTTAACTTGTTTAGATAAAATTACTTGAAGAATTCGCTGAGCAAGGTCACGTGCAGCACCTTGATTAGTTTCAATAATATGATGTGCGACCTCACGATACAAAGGATCACGTGTCTCCAATAAGTCACGTAACTTCTGTTCTGGGTTTTCGACTTGTAATAATGGACGATTTTTATCGCGATAGGTTCGCTGTAGTTGTAGCTCTACAGGAGTATATAGATAAACAACAATGCCTCGTTGTTTTAAAAGTTCTCGATTGGGTCGTTGGGTCACTGCCCCGCCACCTGTAGCCAAAACAAGTGAAGAGCGGGCAGTTAAATCATTCAACACATTTGTTTCACGCAAACGAAACCCCACTTCACCTTCTTTTTCAAAAATCCATGGAATCGTCGCCCCTGTTTTACGTTCAATTTCATGATCGCTATCCATGAAATCTCGTCCTAACAGTTCAGCTAAGTGTCGACCAACAGTTGTTTTTCCTGCCCCCATCGGCCCTACCAAATAGATATTTGGTAGGGATTCAAACGCTTTGCTTGGCAAAGGCGCCACCTATATTAATTGCAATTATTGAAAATATATTAATGATTTCTGGTCAAAGTGTCATTAACAATTCTCGGTGTCACAAAAATAAGCAGTTCACGTTTATTGTCTGTTTTCAGATCACGACGGAAAAGTCGACCCACATACGGAAGATCACCTAAAAATGGCACTTTAATTTGTGAGCTGAGATTTTCCTGCTCAAAAATACCGCCGAGCACCACAGTTTCACCATTATCCACCAAAACATTGGTATCAATTGAATTCTTACTAATGGTTAATTGACCCGTTGGCGTTGGTGCGCCAGGTGCATCTTTTGCAATGTTAAGTTTCATCATGACTTTTCCATCGGGCGTAATGCTTGGAGTCACATCTAAGCTTAAAGTTGCATCAATGAACTCCGTTTTAGGTACCGCATTTGCGCCCCCACCCGTCGAAGATGCATAAGGAATTTTGGTTCCTGACTCGATCTTTGCAGGTTGCTTATCAGCAGTCATCACTTTAGGCGTTGAAATAACCTCACCAAAACCATCCGCCTGTACTGCAGAAAGTTCTAAATCCAACATAAAATCAGAGAGGCTAATTAAGCCAAAAGCAATACGACTTGCACCCGGAGTAACTGCCCCCAAATCCACATTTAAATTATCAGGACGTTCGATTTCATACTTCCACCCACCAGTCTCACTGTCTTTCTTAGGCTCTCTTAGATTCCACAACGTAGTATCACTACCACCAACCAGCAAATCATTATTTCGAGTGATACCTTGAGACAAGATTCCCCACTTCACCCCCATTTCCTTCGTAAAGTCAGTGCTTGCTCGAACAATGCGGGCTTCGATCATAACTTGCTTAACAGAGACATCCAGCAAATCAACCATCTTACGGATCTTGTCAATATTTTGAGCAGTATCATTTACAATTAAAGTATTGGTTCGTACATCAGCCACTGCACTACCACGTGGACTTAACAAACTTTCCAGTGCGAGTGAATCTGAATTCGCAGTACGATTTGATGCCCCAGCCTTACCGTCACGAGAATCTTCAATCAGCTTTAAGATATCCGCCGCTTTGGCATAACTCAGCTTGATATACTCTGATTGGATCGGCGCGAGCTTCACACTCTGAGCGATGGCTTTTGCCTCTTCTTCCTCTGCCTTGATCAGTTCTGCCACTGGTGCAATCCAAATCACATTACCATTACGACGCTTATCCAAGTTTTTGGTTTTCAGCACGATATCCAAAGCCTGATCCCAAGGTACATCTTTTAGGCGTAAAGTAATATTCCCTTGTACCGTATCAGCAGCCACCATATTGATATTGGTAAAATCAGCAAGTAACTGCAGCACACGACGCACTTCAATATCTTGGAAATCTAAAGAAATCTTATTGCCAGTATAAGTTTGAGATTTTGCTTTTAATGGTGATTTTTCTTCAGGTCGCTTTAAACTAATCGTCAGTTTATTTTCAGCTTGATAAGCCATGTATTCATAACTACCCGCAGACTGAATGGTAATCACACCATTACCTTTATCATTATAGGCATCAATACTTGCTACAGGAGTTGCGAAATCATTGGTATTTAAACGACGTGCTAAATGGGTCGGAATTTTGTTCCCCATCGTCCGCACAACGATTTTACTCCCTTGCTGTTGTACATCTACTGGCGTATTACTACCCAATAAATCAATCACAACTAGACCTTCACCTTGATTGCCACGTTGGAAACCAATATTTGAAACCCCTTGTTGTACTTGACGGGCAGTGGCAGATACAGGACTCGCAATAGCAGGACGCGCAGAATTAATTTTTAGAATAA
>NZ_GG665950.1:113299-132796 GCF_000156555.1 Acinetobacter sp. ATCC 27244 | reverse complement strand
CCGAATAAAAGTATTACCTTCTACACGTGTGGTAAAAGCGCCTGCATCTTTCAAATTCACAATCACGCGAGAACGCTGGTCATCCGCAGCGACTTCTACTGAACTGGCTTCATTGGTTGCAACAGGTATAGAACTCTGCTTTAAGGTTTGTTTAGCTTTATCAAAATCCAAAATCAAACGAGAGGGTTGTTCAAGTTGATATGCCTGCGGCTGTGGTGGCAGACCATTAAACATGACACGAATTTCAGTCCCCTGATCAGCCAAACTCATTGGCACAATGTTGGTCATGTTCACTTGTGCTGATGCTACCTGCATCACTGCTATTGCGACAGCACCCATTGAAAATTGACGGAATGCACGATTCATGGTCTTCGCTTCCCCAAATAAAGAATCTTTAAACTGTTTTTTCATTGTTATTCCCTTAATCTTACGGCGCAGGTCCAATTAAAACGAGTGTTCTTGGTCTCTCAACATAACCCTCTCGCCCATCAGGAACGATTTCAACCAAATCGATTTGTGTTGGACTAATTTTAATAATCCGCCCCTGATTCATCCCCAGATAACTTCCCACTTGCACCCGTTCAATCTGCCCATCTGGTGTTTGAATCAGTGCAATGGTTTCATTAGCACGGCCACGCATACTGCCTTTCATATTCAAAGACTCTAAGGCATAGCTTTCTAAAGGCTGAGGCTGGCGATTAAAATTAGGATAAACACGTTTACCTGCCATAATTTTTAATTCAGCCGCCAAAGAACTTGGCATAAATGGACTTTTCAGTTGGTGTGCTGCGTAATTAAATAGAGGAACTGGCGTAAAAATAGGCGCTGGTTCAATTGGTAACGGTGGCTGATTACGGATTTCAGCCATTTTTTGATTCACCGCATCAATACGAGAATCACATCCCACCAACCCAAGACCAACGAACAATGTAAGTAATAATTTATAATTATTCATTAGCGTTGCCCCCCTGAAACAGCAGTGCTATCAACCTGATCATCCGCCCCAACATAACGATAAGTTTTTGCTTTAACCGTATAATGGACAACAGGGATATCAGATTTTTTCTGAGTATCTTCTTTCGCTTCGACGATAAAATCATGCAAAGTCACGATTCGAGGCAAAGCGGCAATACCTGTCGCAAAAGCACCGAAGGCATGATAATCGCCTGTTGCTTCCAGACTAATTGGTTGCTCAATGAAGAACTCTTGTCTAACTTCTTTTTCTAAACGAATATTTTTAAATTTCAGACCCGAATTTACCCCAGTTAAGTTTATATCCTCAACCAAACTCGGAATTTCAGTTTCTTTTGGCAACTGCTCAAGCTGCTGATTAAAATTCGCTTCCATTTCTTGCAATTGAGTTTGGTATTGCTGCAAGTTGCGTAATTTAGATTCCTTTTCTCTAAACTCATTTAATAGACTTTGTTCACGCGCTTCAGCATTAGCTATCGTCTGTAGCTGCTTTTGGATCACAACGAAATAACCCAATGCCACAACAGCGAGTAAAATAAAAATCCAACACGTCACTTTTACCGACCATGGCCAACTGCCATAGTTGTTCATATCTAAGGTATTAAATTGCTGAAAAAATTGCTCAACTGTCATTTTCTTTTTCTTTACAGCTGCGCCTTCTTGATTGAGATCATTTAGTTCATCTTGACTCATTGTGCGCCTCCCACTGTTACTGATGCAGCTGATTCTGAAGCAGGATCAGTTGTCACCGTGGTTCCAATTTCACCCAAGTCTACAGTAACAACGAAACTGCCATAATTTTCTTCGACACGAGGAACTAAAGAGCTAACGGCTTTATCTTTTTTCTCTTCTGATGCCAAAAACGAATTCATAAATGCGTTACGATACCAAGGTGAAGCTTCCAAATTTCGTAACAGCTCGGCAACGGTATTTGGACTCTCTGCTTTTCCTTCGATGGTAAATTTATCACCTGTACGCGTAAACTTAGTGATGTACATTGTTGGAGGGGTTACACGCACCAACTCATCAACCAAACGTACAATGACTGGTCGTTGTCCTTGCAGTCCTTGAATCAACTTCATGCGTTCAATAATCGCATTGCGACGCTCTTGCAATCCCTCTAATGACTTCAGTTGAACATCTAAGTTTTGATTGGTACTCACAATAAACTGGTTTGCTTGTTCTTGATCATTCAGCTTGTGATCAAAATACATCCATGCTGTAAATACAGATGCGATTCCTAAAGCAGCCACCCCAACACAAAATGCAATAAATTGTTTCTTTCTTTGTTCTCTTAGCTCATCACGCCAAGGGAGTAAGTTAATCTTTGCCATTAATCAAAACTCCTCAATGCCAAACCACATGCAACCATCAGTGAGGACGCATCATTTTCAATTTTTTTAATATCGATTTGTGGAGAAAACCCCATTTGTAAAAATGGATTGGCAATCGTTACTCGGTAACCTAATTTTTGTTGTAATAACTTCGCTAGACCGGGAATATTCGCATTTCCGCCTGCCAGCAAGATGTGATCAATTTCATTAAACTGAGATGATGAAAAGAAGAACTGTAGTGAACGTGCTGCTTGTTGTACCACTGCATCCAAGAATGGCTCTAACACTTCAATATCGTAATCATCAGGTAAGGTTCTTTCTTTTTTTGCACGACCGGCTTCTTCAAAAGATAAACCATAACGACTTTGAATATCTTGTGTCAGTTGACGTCCACCAAAAACCTGCTCACGCGTGTAGATAATTTTCCCTTTCTGCATAACAGACAAGGTGGTCATCGTATGGCCAATATCTAATATCCCAACAGTATTGGCACCCATCGGCAAGGTATCAGAAAAGACGCAGAATGCACGTTCCATTGCATAGCTTTCAACATCTGCTTTCTTTGCTGTTAAGCCAGCCAGTTCCAACACTTCAACACGGGTATCTACATTTTCAGTACGTGTTGCAACCAGAAGTACATTCACCCGATTTGGATTATTTAATCGATCAGGCAGGACTTCAAAATCAAGACTCACTTCATCTAATGGGAACGGAATGTATTGCTCAGCATCCATACGAATTTGAACTTCACGTTCTTCATCCGTCATGTCAGCATCCATTTCTATAATCTTATTAATGACCATAGATGTCGGAATTGCCATCGCAACATTACTGGTGTGAGGATTCGCAAGGTTCACCACTCTTTCAAGTGCATCACCTACCGCCTCTGGGTTCAGAATGCTTTTTTCCACCACACTATTTTCAGGCAGCGGCATCACAGCATAACTTTCAACCCAATATCTACCGTTCTTTACAGAGAGCTCCAATAATTTAACAGTTGTCGAACTAATATCGACCCCCACTAACCCCTTATTTGGTTTACGATATAACCTGAGCACAGTACTTTCCTATTTATTTTTTTATCCCCAAAAAATACAACATACTAATTTGTTTTGGTCTTTAATTAATACGGATACAATATCTCATCTAACAATCCGCATGTCTAAAGGATATACTGACCACAATTAGTTTGCCATTCGCTCTTATTAAAACTTACTTATTATGAAAAAGCTATCCAGTTCTGGTATTGTTCGCCCATTTTTTTTGATCCTTATTATTATCTTAGTCTCACTTCCAATGGGATTCTATGGCATGTATCTCTATCTGGCACCATCTCTGCCAGATATGAGCTCATTAAAAAAGGCGCCACTTATAAAACCATTGCAGGTCTATACAGCAGATAATCAACTTATTGCTGAATATGGCGGTAACCTTTCCATTCCTGTTGAATATGAGCAAATTCCACCCACCTTTATCCATGCATTTTTGGCTGCAGAAGATTCTTCCTTTTTTGAGCATAGTGGTATCAGTTTTAAAGGTCTCGGGCGAGCGATAACCGAGTCAATTACTGGATCTGATGTGCAAACGGGCGGCTCAACGATCACCATGCAGGTTGCAAAAAATTATTATTTAAGTCCAGAACGAACACTACGACGTAAACTAACAGAAGTCTTTCTTGCCAGAAAAATTGAACAAAATCTAAGTAAACAAGAAATTCTCAGTTCGTATGTAAACAAAATCTTTTTAGGTAAAAACGCCTACGGAATCGCAGCAGCAGCACGAATTTATTACAACAAAGAGATTGATGATCTAAGTATTGCCGAAATGGCGATGATTGCAGGCTTACCTAAAGCCCCATCTCGCTATAACCCTGTTGCCAATCCACAACGCGCACTGGAGCGCCGTAATTGGATTCTTGGGCGCATGTTACAACTCGGCTATATTAATCAAAATCAATACCAAAAAGCCGTCGCAGAGCCGATTAACTTAAATATGGTTGATCTCTCAGTGAGCAATGTATTTCCGTATGTGGGCGAAATGGTCCGTGCTGAATTAGTGAAACACTTTGGTGAACAAGCAACAGATTCTGGCTATAAAGTTTATACAACCATTGACAGTAAACGCCAACGCTACGCGGAACAAGCCCTCCAAGATGGTTTAGAAGCTTATGATCGACGTCATGGGTGGCGTGGTGCTGAAGCTCACGATCAACCATTGAATCAATTTATGGCTTTTGCCAATACATTTCCGGCTCAAGTGACCAAAGTCAATAACAACTCCTTTGAAGCCTTATTACAAGACGGCTCAACGGTTACTGTAAATTGGTCGGGCATGTCATGGGTTCGCCCATACCGCAATGTGAATAGCGTAGGCGGAGCACCTTCGAATGCCTCACAAATTGTTAAGGTTAAAGATATTGTTCGTTTACGTCCAAATAGCGATAAAACAGCTTGGGCATTAACCCAAATTCCGCGGGTTCAAGGCCAATTGATTGCTCTAAATCCGAATGACGGCGCAATAGAAGCTGTTGTAGGGGGCTATAACTTTTATCATTCAAAATTTAACCGTGCCATCCAAGGCTGGCGTCAACCAGGTTCAACCATCAAGCCGTTCGTCTATGCCCTTGCATTAGAACGCGGCATGACGCCATATAGCATGGTCAATGATAGTCCAATTACCATTGGTAGATGGTCACCAAGAAACTCTGACGGCCGCTATCTCGGTATGATCCCGCTACGACGTGCTCTATATCTTTCTCGAAATACAGTTTCAGTACGTTTATTACAAAATGTTGGAATCGAGCGTACACGTCAGTTATTCATGGACTTTGGCTTACAAGAAGATCAAATTCCACGTAACTATACCATTGCCTTAGGAACGCCACAGGTACTGCCTGTACAAATGGCAACAGGGTATGCAACTTTTGCCAATGGTGGCTATCGTGTTCAACCGCATTTTATCCAACGTATCGAAGATGTCACTGGCAAAGTGATCTATACAGCCAAACCTGAATATGCATGTATTCCATGTATCAACAAGAATTCATCAGATGCCCAAGCTATAGCGCCAACAGATGAACAGCAAAGTAATGTTACTGAAATCACCAATCAAAGCCTAGAGCAAGACAATGCCGCTTCTGAAGTAATGGAAAATACAACTCAAACTGAACAAATGGTCAAAACCAACAGTGACTATCGTCAAGCACAACGCATCCTAAAATCCAGCTCTGCCTATGATATGGCTAACATATTACGTGATGTTATTCAGCATGGTACTGGTCGGGCTGCACTTCGAATCGGTCGTGATGATTTAGGGGGTAAAACAGGTACAACGAACGATGCCAAAGATGCATGGTTCGCTGGTTTCAATGGAAATCTTGTCGCGGTTGCTTGGGTTGGATTCGACCAACCACGAACACTGGGCCGCAGAGAATATGGTGGAGTCGCTGCATTGCCAATTTGGACGAACTTTATGGCAAATGCTTTAAAAGACACACCGTCTGCATGGGTAAAATTGGATAAAGATGCCAAAGACCCGATCTCACATGATCAAATGCAAGTTCAGCAAAATCAGGATCGTAAAGAATACCGAGCATCTCCACCTTTGGCTCGTCCACTTTATCGCCCTGCGCCGCCAGCGCCCACCACTTCAGCTCAAAGTGATTTTTCAGATTTATCTGAAACGACATCCAATACTGAACAGACGATCACCCCTGCGCGCAGACAGCCTCCAAACATGGGCTCTACCACCCAGAACCCACCACAACAAAGAGAGCGTGATGGTATCGAGAATTTAATTAATCAAATTCAATAGTTTCAAGTTTTAACAGAACCAACAGTCATCAATTTGGTGGCTGTTGGTTTTTTTCAAATACATAAATCTGAAAAGCAGCAATGACCGAAAATTGCTGTACTTGTTCTAGCTTCATACGTCGCTCAGGATTGGCTTTATAAGCATAAGGCGTCATTGCAATTAAGTTTTTTAATGCATATTGATCAAGCAACATTGGTGCTTCGACGCATTGTGATTGAACCAGCTTGAACTGCGCAGCTAACTGTTCCACAAATTTCTGAGGCTCATGCAAAGTTACTTGCTCGAACAAAGCTTCACGCAACTCATATAAATGTCTTGGTGCAGGTGTCACTACGATCAGATAACCTTTCTCCCTTAATACGCGAACAATTTCACTTTGAGGAATTGGGCTAAACAAGCTGGTACACACATCAATAGTTCGGTCTTGTACAGGCAAAGTTGCTCCTGTACCGACAACCCAAGTGACGTTCGCATTGAGCTTGGCTGCACGCTGTATCGCTGTTTTGGCAATGTCTACCCCAACACATTGATCTGTGCACCCTTGCATTGCGCTCGTATAGTACCCCTCACCACAACCGATATCTAAGACTGATTTAGGTTGTAGTTGCTGTAACAATGCAACCACCGCCTGTTGTAAAGGTTGATAAAATCCTTCCTGTAAAAATTCTCGACGCGCCAATACCGATTCAGGTGTATCCCCAGGCGTCTTACTGTGCTTATGCTGCACCACATGTAAATTGACATAGCCTTGTTTTGCCACATCATAACTATGACTATTCTCACATCGCCATGCATTTTCTGCCAAGTGTAGAGCTTGGCGACACACAGGGCACATCAATAAACTCATTCATTTTCTCCAAACATAAAAAAAGCTGGCATTTTCACCAGCTTCTTTCTTTGAATCGTGGCTTAACGTAATTTTAAGGTCATTAAACCTAAAACAACCAAGAAAATCGTAATAATCCAGAATCGAATGACCACCTGTGTTTCTTTCCATCCCTGCTTTTCATAGTGATGGTGCAAGGGTGCCATTAAGAACACACGCTTATTTCGCATACGCAATGAACCAATCTGCAAGAAAACAGAAATTGCTTCCATGACGAAAACACCGCCCATAATCGCAAATACGATTTCCTGACGCACCATCACCGCAATCGTACCCAACATTGCACCCAATGCTAAAGCGCCAACATCACCCATGAAAATCTGCGCAGGGTGGGCATTGTACCAAAGGAAAGCTAAACCAGCACCCACCATTGCTGAACAGATCACCACCAATTCAGAGGTATATTTGATGTAAGGAATATGTAGATAAGTTGCAAAGCGAACATCACCAGACAAATAAGCAAATACACCTAAACCAGCAGCAACCATGACAATCGGCATAATCGCCAAACCATCTAAACCATCAGTTAAATTAACCGCATTCGAAGCACCATTGATCACCAAGTAAGTAAAAGCAATAAATGCTAAACCGAGTGGAATTGCAGAAAGTGGAATTGAAAGATTTTTAAAGAATGGTATCAACAAGTCCAACATGTTTGCCGTATGCACAGGACTATCTTGTTGTTTTGCAATCACATAAAGCGCAACACCCGCCCCAAGTGCAGCAAGTGAAGTCCAAAAGAATTTTTTTCGAGCAGGTAAACCAGCATTATCTTTATAGCGAATTTTGATCCAGTCATCTGCCCAACCGACTGCACCGAACACCACCATCACCCCTAACACGATCCAAACATAAGGGTTAGATAGATCAGCCCACAACAAGGTACTGATCCCGATGGAGAGTAAGATCAAAATCCCCCCCATCGTAGGTGTCCCCATTTTTTTAGCATGGTTTTCTGGAGCAAAAGAGCTGACCGCTTGACCATATTTTAATGCTTGTAATTTACGAATCATCATCGGCCCAAGGAACAACCCGATCATCAACGCGGTCAATACACTCAATAAAGAACGTAGTGTTAAATAACGAACAACTTGGAACGAGCTGTTATACCCCGCCAATTGTTCAAATAACCATAGCAACATTTAAAGTTTCTCCATCAAATCAGCCATCAACGTTTCCATATGGGTATAACGAGACCCTTTAAAGAGGAAACTCATTGACTGGGGTTGATGTGTTTGGACTAAATTAATTAAAAACGGTAGAGCGTCTGCTTGTGTTGCAAATGCATGTAAATTTTCTGCACATCCAGAACCTTGTTGTGCTGCTTCAGCAAATTCACCAACCACCACCAAATGATCTAAGGGCAACTCAATCAAATCACGACCCAAATCATGATGTTCCTGCCAACTACTATCGCCTAATTCCCCAATATCCCCCATCACCATGACTTTTAAACCCTGCTGTTGTAGCAAGACCTTTGCTGCTGCGCGCATTGAGGTAGGATTCGCATTATAAGTATCATCAATGAACAGATAATTTTGATGTTGAATAAAGTTCAAACGGCCCTTGGCCCCTTGGGCTTGCTCTAAACCTTGAACAATATCATCTAAAGGTATACCTATCGCTAATGCAAAGGCAGTTGCTGCCGTCGCATTCTGCACATTATGTGCACCTGCAAATGGCAGATTGACTGTTCTCGAACCTTCTGGTGTATGGAGGTTAAATTGTGCAGACTGCGGATTCAGCTGAATCTCCGTTGCGTACACATCACCACCCTCGCCAAAACTCAGGATTGGATGATTGCCTGCATTTTGACGAATAGTGGCGGTGAAATCATCATCTGAAGGAACAATGGCAGTCCCGTCAGGTAGGATATGTGCATAAATTTCGGACTTAGCACGACAAATTCCATCACGCCCACCAAACTCACCCAAATGAGCAGTTCCAATATTCAAAATTCCAGCAACATATGGCTGGACTAAATTAGACGTATAATCTATCTCACCTTGGTGATTCGCACCCAATTCCATTACCGCAAATTGGTGCTCTGGGCGGAGCTCAAGCAACATCATCGGCACACCTAGATCATTATTCAGGTTGCCACGTGTGATTAAAGTCGGTGCTAAACGAGATAATATGCTGCCTAACATTTCCTTAGTGGTGGTTTTCCCACTGCTTCCTGTTAAAGCAATAACCTTTAACTGTTGATTTTGCTGACGACGATAAGTCCCTAAATGACCTAAAGCCAATCGAGTATCTTTGACAATCAACTGTGCAATATCTGAATCTATTGGGCGCTCTACAATCGCAATTTGACATCCTTGAGCGGCAACTTGCGCAACAAAATCATGTGCGTCAAAACGCTCGCCCTTTAAAGCCAGAAATGCATCGCCCATTTCCGCATGACGTGAATCCGTTAAAATACGCTTAATTTCACTCTTCGGAAGATTCTGCCGAAACCATTCCCCTTGAGTCGCTTGTTGTAATTGTTCTGCTGTCCACGCTTCTAATGGAACAGTACTGGTTGTTGAGGTATGCATGGTTTTTATTTACCTTTTAACGCTATTGTGCAGAATAAGCAGAATCTAAGGAATGTGGTTGGGCTGCTATCGCAGACTGCACCTCAACCACATCATCAAACCAATGACGCACGCCATCAATCTCCTGATAGTTTTCATGCCCTTTCCCTGCAATCACCACAATATCACCCGCTTGAGCTTGAGCAACGACAAATTTAATTGCTTCTCTACGATCATGAATTTCATGCATGAGATGCTCAGTAAAATTCATCCCTTGTTTCATGTCAGCAAAAATCTGTGCTTGATCCTCAGTTCTAGGATTATCCGAAGTCAAAATAACGGGATTAGCATGATCAAGTGCTGCTTGCGTCATCAACGGACGCTTGCCACGATCACGATCACCACCGCAACCAAATACAGCCCACAGTTGACCTGTAACATGACGTTTCAAGGTGGTTAGCACTTGAATTAAAGCATCTGGCGTATGTGCATAGTCCACCACGAACAGGCGATTTGCATCTTGAATCACTTGCATACGACCCGGCGCGCCTTGAAGTTGTGGCACAAATTCAACTAAATCCGCCAAGTCGAATCCTGCACACTCAGCAGCAATTAAACTTGCCAATAAATTTTCAACATTAAAATGCCCAAGCAATGGACTGTGAACTGCATATGAACCTGTTGGTGCCAACAGCGTAAAATTCGCGCCGCTCAAACGATACTCTAAAGCATCGATATGATAATCAGCCGCTGCTTGGGTTAAGGAGTACGTCAGAATTTTCGGTTGAGATGGATTGGCTTTAGCCGCATCTAACATGAGTTGGGCATATGCATCATCCAGATTAATCACCACCGCTTTTAAGGTCGTAAATTTGAAAAGCCGCGCTTTTGCTTCAGCATAAGCTTCTAATGTTCCATGGTAATCCAGATGGTCACGACTTAAATTACTATAAACCGCTATTTCCAAATCGCAGCCATTCAGACGACCTTGCTCCAATCCATGTGAGCTTGCTTCCAATGCCACAAATCTTGCACCTAGTTTTGCATAATCATGCAAAGCATGTTGGAGTTGCAAAGCATCTAAGGTGGTATGGGTAGATGGTGTTAAATTGGGCAAAATACCATTACCCGTGGTGCCCATCACCGCACAACCTTTACCTTGCGAGCTAATCAACTCAGCAATCAGGCGTGAAATCGTGGTTTTTCCATTAGTACCTGTGACTGCAACACCGCATATAGGCTGTACAGGATCAACTGCCTGTAAATATTGCTTTTGCCATTCACCCATTTGATAACGGACATCTGGACAAACCCACTCGTTTGTCACCCCCAATGTCGCTTCACTGATTACGGCGAGTGCTCCAGCATCCAAAGCATTTTGAGCAAACTGGCGTGTTTTTTCAGGTTGGCTATAACTGCTCAGAGCAATAAAAATTTGCCCCTTCTCCACCTTACGACTATCCAGACTAAAGCCTTGAAAAGGTTGTGTATACCAAACCGCATCTATGCTGATCGGATGTATCTGTTGAAAACTAATCGACATAATTTACCTACGGATTGGTTTTTATAGAAGTATCTAATGGTTTATCTAAAGGTACATTTAGCAAACGTAATGACTCTTGCATGATCTTGGCAAATACAGGCGCTGCAACTAAACCACCATAATAACGACCTTGTGGATTCTCGACGACAACAATCATTGCCAAACGAGGATCACTTACAGGTGCAACACCTGCAAACAAGGCACGATATTCACTGTTCGAATAACCTTTTCGGTCAGCACGAAGTTTGTGTGCTGTTCCTGTTTTACCGCCGACGCGATAACCCGGAATAACAGCTTGTTTAGCCGTCCCACCAGGTAAGGTCACTTGTTCCAACATCATCAAGACTTGATCTGCAATCTTAGGGTCGAGCACCTGTCGCCCTTCAGGCACCTGATCGAGCTTATGAAGGCTCAAAGGCATTTCCACACCATGGTTTGCCAACATGGCATAACCTTGTGCAAGCTGTAAGATCGTCGCATTCAAACCATAACCATAGGCCATTGTACCTAATTGTGATGAGTTTAATTTATCGGCAGAATAGAGTAAGCCTGCACTTTCACCGGGGAATTTTACATCTGAGCTTTGACCAAACCCAGCTCGACGGAAGAAAGAAGGCAATGCCTCCTTCGGTAAAGATAATGCCAACTTGGCAGATCCAACATTTGATGACTTGACAATGATTCCCGTCAGCGTCAATGCGCCATAGTTATGTGTATCACGAATAGTATGCCAACCTAAACGCATTGTGCCCGGAGCGGTATTCACAATCGAGTTCGGGGTGTATTGACCACTTTCCAATGCCGCAGCAACGGTAAACGGCTTCATGGTTGAGCCTGGTTCAAACATATCAATTGCACCGCGGTTACGCATGGCATCTTTATTGCTCAAACCACCTTTGTCATTTGGGTTGTAAGAAGGCCAACTGGTCATCGCCAAAATCTCACCCGTTTTGACATCCACCGCAATCGCAGTGGCAGAACGTGCATTATTTGCCACGCCCGCAGCAGTCAGCTCCCGATACATGATGTATTGCAAACGCGAATCGATACTAAGGGTAATATTTTCACCAGATTCGACTTCTTTAATCACTTCTGAAACTTTTAAGCGATTACCCTTTTTATCACGAATAATTTTTTGTTCGCCATCCACACCAGCAAGTCGAGTATTCAACTGCATTTCTAAACCTTCAATCCCCCGACCTTCACTATTGGTCAAGCCAATAATCTGGGCATTCGGTTGCGGTTGAGGGTAATAGCGCTTATAACTTTTCTCCGTATAAACACCCTGAAAATTATGTTGAAGAATCAAATCTGCTTGCTGTGGTGGTACTTCACGCTGTAATACTAAATAACGAGATCGAGCTCGATCCGTCATGTGTTTTTTCAGCGTTTTACGATCCATACCGACAACGTCAGCCAACTCATCTAAATTCAGATTTTTATTGGGTAATTGGCGTCTTAATCGACGATTATTCGGATCCTTTTTCAGTTCAGCAGTAATCTCATCAAATTGGGTCTTGGCATCCCAATAATCTCTTGGGTCAATCACAATTTTCATGATCGGTGTACTAATCGCCAAAGGAACGCCATGTCGATCACTGATCACACCGCGCATCGCCTCTAAACGTTCAGTACGCAAAATATTGGCATTGGCCTTATTCTGAAGAAAGTCCTTATTAATAACCTGTACATAGAAAGCACGTGCAACAATCACGATAAAACAAAGTAATACTGTTCCCCAAAGCAAATAAAACCGCCACATATCCAAAGCCAGTGTCGGTTTAGCAGAAATGGATTGCTGTTTTTTTCGTGTTGGTTTATTTCGCTTGTCTACCATACAGCGTGCCTTATTTATCTTGCTTTGAAGTCGTTGGTAAAGAAATCACAACCGTTTGGGATGCAGGTGGTGAAAACATACGGAGCTGAGTCACAGCACGAGAGCCGATTTGTGCAGTTGCGCCAAAAGTTTGCTGTTCAATCAGCAAACGTCCCCACTCTGCATTCAAGTCATCTCTTTCTCTCATTTGCGCACTCAAGTCACGATAGTCATGTCGGTATTCAAACACTTGAAATACCACCATCAATGCACTTGTGAACACCAGTGCAACGAGTACAGCATAAACAACGACTTTTTTAAGTCCAGTTTTGCTGCTTGTTATTACCTCGTCATCATTTTTGTTGTCCATTATTTGCCTTTTTTCTCTAAACGTTCTGCCACGCGCAACCATGCACTGCGTGAGCGAGGATTTGCTTTTACTTCTGCTTCACTCGCACGAATACGAGAGACTTTCTTTAAACGGCGGGTATCAATTTGCGCTTGAGGCATTCCCCAACCATGATCTTCAGCCAAAGTTGACTCTTTTTGAATAAATTGTTTGATCAAACGATCTTCCAAAGAATGGAAGCTAATCACTGCCAATTGTCCTGTTGGTTTTAATAATTCTACAGCTTGCGGCAAAAATATCTCAATATCATCTAGTTCTTTGTTAATTGCGATACGAATCGCTTGGAAAGTTCGAGTTGCAGGATGTTTATGCTTCTCCCATTTAGGGTGAGCCACTTTAACAATCTCAGCGAGTTGAGCTGTAGTTGTAATTTCACCAGCCAACTTAATCGCCTTGGCAATACGTCGGCTATAACGCTCTTCACCATATTGGTAAATAATATTGGCTAATTTTTCTTCTTCAATTTCGAGTAACCACTCTGCGGCAGTCAAACCTTGAGAGTTATCCATACGCATATCAAGAGGACCATCTTGCATAAAGCTAAAACCACGCTCTGCTTGGTCAAGCTGAGGGGAAGATACCCCAAGATCCGCCATAATCCCGTCAACTTCAATAATACCAATCTTGGCTAACTCAGCTTGAATGTCAGCAAAACTAGCATGGATGATTTTAAAACGAGAATCTTCTTGTTCTAACTGAGCTGCAACCTCAAGTGCTTGTGGATCTTTATCAAAGGCATAAACACGCGCATTTGGATCAAGCTTGGAAAGCAACAACTTGGTATGACCACCACGACCAAAGGTTGCATCGACATAAACACCTGTGTCGCGACCTGCCAATACGCCATCAACCGTTTCGTGAAGTAAGACAGAAATATGCGACATAAGAGATAAATCAACAGCTAAAAATGTAACTGCACATTATCACCTTGTTTTAAGCCAGCTCCAAACGACTTTTTGTAGAGAATTCTTAACTTTTCATAGGCAAAACCGTTTTCTCGACTTTTTCCAATCAATAAAAAAGCAAATCTCGCTAAAGATTTGCTTTTCGAAGGACTAGAATGATGATTCAACGAATCAGTCTATTATTTTTGTGAATAAATTTGGTCAAAAATCGCACCATTCACAAAGTGTGTTTTTTGTGCTTTTTCCCATCCACCAAATACATCATGAATGCTGAATAATTTGACTTTCGGAAATTGTGCTGCATATTTGGCAGCAACCTGAGGATTCCTTGGACGAAAATAATGTTTTGCCGCAAGTTGCTGCCCTTGAGGAGAGTACAGAAAATTTAAATACCCTCGAGCAAGCTGGCGATTGCCATTTTTATCTACTGTTTTGTCGATAATCGCAACTGAGGGTTCAGCTAAAATGGAGATCGAAGGATAGATGATTTCAAATTTATCCTTACCCAAACCCTGAGTTGCTAACAGCGCTTCATTTTCCCATGACAAAAGAACATCACCAATTCCACGCTCTGCAAAGGTGGTTAATGATCCACGTGCGCCTGAATCCAAAACTTTTACATTGTGATATATCTTTTTGACCAGTTCACGAGCTTTAGCGTCATTGCCTGCTGGTTGTTTCAAGGCATACCCCCAAGCAGATAAATAAATCCAACGGGGCGCACCTCCCGTTTTTGGATTGGGCGTAATAATTTCCACCCCATCTTTGGTTAAGTCATTCCAATCACGAATATTTTTAGGATTGCCTTTACGCACTAAAAAAACTACGGTCGAGGTATAAGGCGCGGAGTTATCTCTAAATTGTTTTTGCCAATCTTTTCGAATTAAGCCTGCATTAGCAATTTCATCAATATCATTTGCCAACGCCAATGTAACAACATCAGCTTGTAAACCATCGATTACGGCTCTCGCTTGCTTGCCAGAGCCCCCATGAGACTGTTTAAAATCAATATCCTGTCCAGTTCTATTTTTCCAATATTGACCAAATGCTTGATTATATTCTTGATAAAACTCACGCGTGGGGTCATAAGAAACATTTAAAAAAGTTGTTGCTGCATGAACCAGACTATTTATACCAAAAGCAACAAATGCTACCGCGATTATTTTTTTCATTCATCTTACTCATTAGTTTGTGTTTTGCTCAATATACACATATATAAAAATTAATATAATCAATACTTTATAAGTAAATAATCATTGTTTTTCTTATTTTTTGATATAGAAAAAATGCTTTAGATCCAAATCAATGGTATGAAGCTGTTTCATCCCAAATACATATTGACAACTCTCCATGCTTTCTACACATTTGCTTGCTAAATTTAGCTTGTATACAAAGTAGCCAAACTGTTATTAATAGAGGGTATTAATAGCTATAAATTTTATTATTTTTGTAAAAAGTGTGACGTAGTTCTACTTTTTTATTAAGATTTATGTTTGAATCGTATTATTAAAGCAATACTATATTTGCTTAGTTAGTCTTTTAGGCTCAATTAATGAAGGGGATGTTAGCAATGCGAGCATTAGAAATGAAAAAAACATTATGCCTTAGTTTATTTTTAGTATGTTCTGTACAAATTGGACATGCTGCTGCTATTAAAGAAAATAACAACATAAAAACCATGGAAAAAACCACTTCACCGATTGTGAAAGCCCTTGACCAGCAAAAGCGTAATAACGTTATGCTACCGTCTACAGATGATGAGTTAAAAATGTTGAATACGATTCGTACGACGCCGACTCAAACATTTTTTGCCAGCCAACATGAACGCTTTTCACGTTTTGTACAGACGATATTCCAACCACATAGCTCTTAGTTTTTAAATATGTAACCCTTCACATGTTTAAATGAGCCTAGTCATGTTGTGACTAGGCTTTTTCGTTATAATAGCTTCAATTCTAATTTAACGTCCTGATTACCTATGAAAGTTCGTACCCGTATTGCTCCCTCTCCTACAGGTTTCCCACATGTAGGTACTGCTTATATTGCATTATTTAATTTATGTTTTGCGAAACAGCACGGCGGTGAATTTATTTTACGTATCGAAGATACAGATCAACTGCGTTCAACGCCTGAATCTGAAAAAATGATTTTAGACTCATTACGTTGGTTAGGTCTGAACTGGTCTGAAGGTCCTGATGTAGGTGGTCCACATGCACCTTATCGCCAATCAGAGCGGATGGGAATTTATAAACAATATGCGCTTGAATTGGTCGAAAAAGGTCATGCTTTCTATTGTTTCGCAACTGCAGAAGAACTCGATCAAATGCGTGCGGAACAACAAGCTCGTGGCGAAACGCCTAAATATGATGGTCGTGGCCTTAAACTCACACAAGAAGAAGTACAGCAACGTTTAGCCGCAGGTGAACCACACGTTATTCGTATGAAAGTGCCAGAAGACGGTATCTGCAAAATCAATGATATGTTACGTGGTGAAGTTGAGATCCCATGGGCACAAGTAGACATGCAAGTGTTGTTAAAGACTGATGGACTACCAACTTATCATCTTGCCAACGTCGTTGATGATCATTTAATGCAAATTACACATGTATTACGTGGTGAAGAATGGTTACCATCAGCCCCTAAGCATCAATTACTGTATCAATACTTTGGTTGGGATATGCCAACGCTTTGTCACATGCCACTGTTGCGCAACCCTGACAAATCAAAACTCTCTAAGCGTAAAAATCCGACTTCTATCAATTACTATCGTGACATTGGTGTCTTACCTGAAGCCCTCCTCAACTATCTCGGTCGTATGGGATGGTCAATGCCAGATGAACGTGAAGTATTTACGCTGCAAGACATGATCGAGAACTTCGATGTACAGCGTGTTTCATTGGGTGGACCAATCTTTGATGTTGAAAAGCTTAACTGGCTCAATGGTCAGTGGATTAAGGGCCTAACACCTGGACAACTCCTAGATCGCCTATTGTCGTGGAAAAGTGATCGCCAAACCCTTGAAGATATTGCTGCCGCTATTCAGCCTCGTATCAACTTACTCTCTGAAGCTGTGAATTGGGCAGGTTTTTACTTCAATCACATGCCGCAAATCAGTAAAGAACAATTTGAAAGTAAGAAATTAACTGAAGAGCAAGTTCGCCAAAGTTTACAGTTTGCGATTTGGCGTTTAGAAAGTCAGTTTACGTGGAATAACGATACAGTGAGTCAAACCTTAATGGACTTGGCAAATCAAATGGAGATTAAACTGCGTGATTTCATGCCAGCATTCTTTATTGCAATTGCGGGTTCAACCAGCTCTACTCCTGTGATGCAGGCAATGGTTACACTTGGACCAGATTTAACCTTTGCACGCTTACGTCATGCCTTGGAAATTGTAGGCTCTCCAAGCAAGAAAGAATTGAAAGTTTGGGAAAAGTTAAATGAATCGCTAAAATTGCCGAAAAATGATGCAACTAGTGAGAATTAATTCAATTTAATCATTGACGTGTGAGGGTAATCCCCCTAATATTGCCCTCACACAAACTGGGGTCATAGCTCAGTTGGTAGAGCGCTACAATGGCATTGTAGAGGTCAGCGGTTCGATCCCGCTTGGCTCCACCAAATTTTAAGATTAGAAAAGTAAAACTTTTCCTTAAAATTTAAGCAAACAGCTACGCTGTGCGCAGGCAAGCTCAGTTTAAATGTGTACAATATTTTATTGAACACAAACCATGCCTCATCTGTCCCTATCGTCTAGAGGCCTAGGACATCGCCCTTTCACGGCGGTAACCGGGGTTCGAATCCCCGTAGGGACGCCATATTCTTTCTCTAATAATTATATTTTTCTCACAATCTTTCCATTAATCGGATTGCACATTTCCGAATTTTACATAAAATAGCCGCTTCTCCATGTTTGGACAAATTGTCGTATGCAATCTTCCAACTCAAATACTCATCAGGATCAAAATGCGCCACAAACATTAAAACGCGCAATGAGTACTCGCCACTTAGTGATGCTATCTCTCGGTGGTGCGATTGGTACAGGGCTATTCTTAGGTTCGGGTGAAGTTATCGCCCAAACAGGACCGATTGGTGCAATTCTCGCTTATATTCTAGGTGGTTTAATCGCCTACATGGTGATGTTGTGCCTCGGTGAACTTGCCGTACATATGCCTGTAGCAGGGTCTTTCGGTACATACGCCAAACACTATATTGGTCCAGGCACAGGGTATATGGTCTCTTGGCTATACTGGCTCACTTGGACGGCAACCTTAGGTACAGAATTTACCGCTGCGGCTCTGCTCATGCAGGAATGGTTTCCACATATTTCGATGTGGATTTGGACCATTATTTTTGCAGTGACTATTTTCGGGCTAAATCTGAGTTCTACTCGCATCTTTGCAGAATCTGAGTTTTGGTTAGCTTTGGTTAAGGTTGTGACCGTCATTGCCTTTATTATCCTTGGATTGCTAGCCATTTTTGGTCTAATTCCTTTCGAAGGCAAAGAATCTGCTCCGTTGTTTCATAACTTGACCTCACACGGTTGGTTTCCTCAGGGTCTCATTCCAATTTTTACCACAATGCTGATTGTCAACTTTGCCTTCTCTGGCACAGAGTTGATTGGGGTCGCTGCGGGTGAAACTAAAGATCCAGCTGTAAATGTACCTAAAGCGATTAATGCAGCGATTTGGCGCTTATTAATTTTCTTTGTGGGTACCATTATCGTCATTAGTGCCTTATTGCCTTTTGAAATTGCAGGCTTGGGCGGTGAAGGCGTTAGTAGCAGCCCTTTCGTCACGGTATTTAATTATATTGGTATCCCATATGCAGATGACATCATCCGTTTTGTAATCATTACCGCTTTACTTTCTGCAGCGAACTCAGGGCTTTATGCAGCATCACGTATGATGTGGTCTCTATCGGATCAACGCCAACTGCCAAGTGTTTTCTCAAAATTATCTAAGGGCGGCACACCGATTATCGCGCTTGTGGTGACCATGTTTGGTGCGATACCAGGGCTTTTATCAGAACACTATGCGCCTGAAACCATCTTTAAAAATCTCTTAGGTGTTGCTGCATTTACCATGGTAATCGTATGGATGTGTATTTGTTGGAGTCAATTTAACTTTAGACGCCAATGGTATAAAGCGGGTTATACGGCAAAGGATTTGAAATTTGCTGCGCCACTATATCCAATCGTGCCAATCTTAGGTTTTGTTTTCTGTACAATTACAGGGTTAAGTATGGCCGCAGATCCAGAAATGCATGCTGGCTTTATTGCTTGTTTAATCTTTATCGCA
>NZ_GG665950.1:46926-113104 GCF_000156555.1 Acinetobacter sp. ATCC 27244 | reverse complement strand
TACTTAGTCTCATTTTTTTATTACCACTATAAAATCAAAATGATCATAAAATTAGATATAACTGCTTATTTTTGATTATTTATTCCTCAATATGTTTTATTTTTAGACACTCATTCTATTTTTTTAAATTTTATGCGGAAAAGTGTTTGACACCCCACTTAATTCACCCTAATATACGCCCACCTCTGAAACGTCCCTATCGTCTAGAGGCCTAGGACATCGCCCTTTCACGGCGGTAACCGGGGTTCGAATCCCCGTAGGGACGCCAATTTATAGTTTCAGATGTATGCCTCATATAAGTCCCTATCGTCTAGAGGCCTAGGACATCGCCCTTTCACGGCGGTAACCGGGGTTCGAATCCCCGTAGGGACGCCAAATTCTAGAAAGCCACTGCATGACAGTGGCTTTTTTCTATCTATATGTTGTATTTACTATTCGATACCAATACCAACTTGCACTTCCAAACGTCCTGATTGAACACGCAACCCACGAATTTCAAATTGATCAACCAACTGCTGTACCAACTCACGGCTTTCTTGCAAAATATTCAAACCAGGTAAAATACTAAAGTCGGTTAAATTTAATAACTTATCAACCATCCATGAACGATTGTTAATAAAGTCAATAAAACCTGCTTCTTCAAGATCGATATACCAAATGCGATGCCCTTCTTTTTGAATACCAGGCACATCACGAATCAAATGATTGATCAGAAAAGGAATAGGTAATGAATTAATCAGATCAAAACTGATATTACCAACTCGCCGTGTCGCCCAGTTGGTGAGTGTACCGCCATGACGAACTTGTAGATCTAGATGTTCGTCAACCTGACGCAATCGCAGATATTTTTCTTGACCGATACGACACTCCAAGACATTAAACTCAAGTGATAAACGGTACAAGAAACGATGATAATGCCCATCCAATTCAATGTGAAAGCGATCATTTCCACACTCGACTTTAATATCATCGATCTCACTGCGATCAATCCGCTTTCTAATCTGATTATTGAGTAACATTTCGGGAAGATACAAAGTTAAGCTGCTTCGCCCCAACGAAGCACGAGCCATACTCAATGCAACTTGACGTGCTGCTTCACTGGTTTCAGTCACCATACCGCGCACAGAGTTTCGTACCCCCTCTACACCACGTTTAGTATGATGCGTGACGTGATCTAAAGCATCTAATGCTGCATCAGCCACCTCTGCGATATTACGAGATGTATCACTGGCAAACTCTACCGCATCCTGTGCGTGTTGTAGCGTTTTATTAATTAGGCGACGTGACAATGATGGCTTCTCATCAGATGATGCTGTGTCGGCAGGCATAATATCGAACATTGCCTTTTTATCATCTTGTCGATTCAAGATGTTCTCCCTCTTCCCTTTCTTACTCGTTCATTGTTATTCGTGACGATTCACTTTTTGAACAGTTCGAATCTTTCTTTCTAGATTAGCATGCAACAGAAAGCGATTTGCTTATTTTTGTTGCATAACATCAAGTTTTTAACCACTCAACATTGAGTTTTATTTTACCTACTGGTCATCATGCTGTTGTACAGGAGATATAGCGACCGTTGGTTGTACCATGACAATCTGTTTTAAACGGATTTGTCTATAGTGTTCTAAACTTCGCTGTAACTGTGCGATCTTTTCTTCTCCCTCATCCAAATGAAAATGTTTCAATTCCCTTAAGCTCACCCACGCAGCCTGTATTTTTTCGAACTCTGTGCCTTTGTCCAATTTTCGTTGTAACCAAACACATAAATTCTGTGCTCGTTGTTGCTTCTCGTATTGATAAGCAAATAATCCACTGGATAAAGTCATGTTATTCAATTGCTCACCCAAATGTTTTTGCATTTCCTGCAATTGTCGAGCTTGTTGGTCAGCGAACGGATAAAGAATAGTTTGTTGAAACCAAGTCGCCAACCCAATCATTTCCGCAACCAACTCATCACGCTGCGCATACAATATAGACCGCTCAGGATGATGCTTATCAAGTCGAGCATCGCCTAGATAAGCCACTAAGCCTTGATCAAGAATAGTTTGAATGTCACCAAGTTCCAATGACGAAGTTGTCTTAAGCTGATGATCATTCAGCAACTCATGTAGTTGATTGCTTTGTAATGATTGAGTGACTAATGAAAGTGCTTGATTGTTTTGACTGAGCAATAGCCATAAATTCCCCAAAAGATGTGTCGAAACCGTTTGCTCAATTGATGATGATCCACATAGGCGCTGCATTGCAGCTTGCATGAGATCAGATTGAATTAAACTTTCTACAATATGTGAATCCATTAATAACTGGGGCGCACTTTCGATCACCTGCTGGCTGTAAGGAATATCGACATTTTTGCTCCCGAATATCCCACCCATCGATTTGCCTATAGCATTTAAACTGCGTCCAACATCTGCTAACACATGCGTTTCTACAGCGCGGCTTTGGAGAGTCGCAGGTGGTAAAAATGCGGTGACTGCATTTTGAATAGTTTTTCGATAGGCTTTTTGATCAATTGGCTTTTTATAGCGACATAGCAGATCAATCGCATAAGCCACATCACTTACATCAGCTCGATATTGTTGTTGCCGTTGAATCAAACAATTTACATAAGCAAAAAAAGCCACTTCATTGGGTTGGGTCGCATGTTGCATTGCCCATTCATATTGTTCGATTGCCTGAGTATATTGTTCAGCACCAGCATAAGATTTTGCCAAAGCAATTGCATGTTGAGTGCTGGGATAATGCTGCTGAAAATACTTTAACAAATCAATTTTAGGTGCTTGATCTAAGCACTGATCCAACTGTCGTAGATACGCATTGATTTGCTGCTGTGTGGGATGTAATACCACGAAGTTCAAGAGATACATCAAGCACTGTTCATACCAAGCATATTTCCGTGCATGCATTTCATAAGCAGCGATCAACTCTGTCTCGATCAATTCGATCAATTGCGTTGAGTACAAGATGTCTTCTGCTGTCTCATGTTTAAATTTCCATTGCTTTGGCAATGACATTTTAAATAAACGTAAAATAAAGTGAGCACTCAGATCTGGGCTTTCCATAGTGACTAACATGAGTTTATCTTGTGTGGAAAGATGTGCTTTTCCTTTGGCAATCCGTGCCAAACGTAATTTGAGAATTTTGGTCGGTAACATGCCTTTCCTTGCGCACTATTCAGCCAATTTAGCTTCAACTTAGCATGAGTTCATGTCGATTAGCGACCATGTTTAGACGAGATGCAGGTGGGTTTAAAATAGTGAGATAAAGACTTGAGCAATTCTCTCCCCTTTCGGTCATCTAAATTTGACGATTTAAACATTTCTAGATTTTAGCTTTTGCGGTTTTTTCGCTAAACTACTCAAAACACAATAGGAAAAATCTATGCAATACCGTTGTCCTAAATGTCAAAGCGTAAAAATAATGCCTGCTAGTCAGGGTGCAAATAGTCCACGCCCTAACGTGCCAAAAAGCTTAGTTCTTTTGGTTCCTGCTATTTTTATTTTACTGATCTTGGTACTGATTAGTATTGCCATGTGGATTTTTGGTAATGGTGCAGGTCAAGGACTTCAAATCACAACGATTGTAGTATTTGTGATCTGTGTGATTGCAGGTGGTTTATTTTGGCGTGATCTACCAGATTTTAAAATTTCAATGCAAGCTTTCATGCAAGCACAAAAACATTGGAAATGCCGTGACTGTGGTCATGACTGGCACAACTAAGCACCGTCAAAAATTCACATCAGCTTAATGCTGATGTGAATGATCTGTATCAGATTTGGCATCATGTTGATGTGTGTGTTCACAATTCATTGCTGCATCATCTTCGATTTGTATCGTCATTTCCCTGATTTCATGTTGATGTGCCAGCATTTCCGTGGCCGCTCGATGTAATTGATTACGATCGGCATGAGGTGCAAATAGATGGACCGTCAGATGAATATTTTTAGACGTAATCGCCCACACCTTAAGTTGATGAATGCTTTCAACGCCATCCAATGCCAATAAATCATTCCTTAATTTTTCAATATCGATTTCTTCAGGTACGCCTTCCAATAAGATATTGATACTCTGCTTCAATAAAATCCATGTTCTCGGCAGTACCCAGAATCCAATTGCAACCGCAATAATCGTATCAACCCAATACCAATTGGTGTAATAAATCACGATTGCACCCACAATAACGCCGACTGATCCCAAAGCATCACTGAGTACTTCTAGATATGCACCTTTGATATTTAAACTCTCTGAAGCACTGGACATCAACATTTTCATCGAGATCAGATTCACCACTAAACCCAGTGATGCCACAATCAGCATACCTAAACTATTAATTTCTGGTGGTTGAGTAAAACGCTGATAGGCTTCATACAAAATATACATCGCAACAAAAAACAGCATACAGGCATTAAATAATGCCGCGAGAATTTCAAAACGCTGATAACCAAAAGTGCGTTTATTATCTGCTGGTCGTTTTGCGATTTGGATCGCAGCCAAAGCAATCGCCAGTGCAGCAGCATCTGTAAACATATGTGCAGCATCGGACAACAGTGCTAAACTTTGGGTCATTAAACCTGCAATCACTTCTACAACTAAAAACGTTGATGTCAGAATAAGTGCGATTGTGAGTTTTTTTATATTGCCTTCAGTTACAGCTGCATGGCTGTGATCATGACCTTGATGTCCACTCATGTTGGACTCCTTATAATTGTTTAAATTCAAATATCTTTCTAACTACACTATCTCAAATCATGCATAAATATGATTGATGAAGTGCAACAAATTGTCCAAAATTTTCAATACTACATCTCCAACCAAAATTTACTATCGTGGCGGTGGCATGGATGCCACCCGTAGGTCTGCGGCATCAAGGATGTGCCGTCAGACCTACAAAAGATTTTTGCTACTTTTCATCTCTGAAAAGTAGAGTAATGTCTATTCAGACACCATACGATGAGATATGAACCCACACTCATTTAATTTGTCGCTTTCTCATTCATCCAACGATAGACCACAGGCAAGATCACCAAAGTCAGTAAGGTCGATGAAATAATTCCACCGATCACCACTGTTGCCAGAGGACGCTGAACTTCAGCACCTGTACCCGTTGCGATCGCCATCGGAATAAAACCCAGTGATGCCACAAAAGCAGTCATCAAAACAGGGCGTAACCGTAAAATCGCGCCTTGCCATGTAGCAATATGCAGGTCGAATTGTTCACGAAGCTCTTTGATAAAACTGAGCATCACCAAACCATTTAGGACTGCAACACCTGAAAGCGCAATAAAACCGACACCTGCAGACATCGACAATGGAATATCTCGCAACCACAACGCCACAAGACCGCCAGATAAAGCAAATGGCACACCACTAAATACCAATAAACTCTCTTTGAAATTATGGAATACCGCCATTAACAAAGTAAAAATTGCAATCAAGGCCAAAGGAATGACGATCTGCATACGTGCTGCCGCCGATGCCAAGTTTTCAAACTGCCCACCGTATTCCAGCCAATAGCCTGCGGGTAAAGGTTGCTGTTTTAATGTAGCTTGTAACTCTTGCACAAATGAACCTAAATCACGACCTTCCACATTTGCAGTGACAATGACTCGACGTTTACCATTTTCACGACCGACTTGACTCATACCAGAAATCGTTTCGACTTTGGCGACGTCTTGCAATTGAACTAAACCACCATTCGGTAACTGGATTGGGAGTTGTGCCAAGCTTTGTGCGGTACGTTGGTTGTCTGGCAAACGAATTTCAAAATCAAAACGACGATCTCCTTGCAAGATTTGCCCAACATTTTGTCCACCTACACTCGCAGCAACAACATCCTGAATACTTCTTACAGATAAACCATACTGCGCAGCCAAAGCATGATTAATCTCCACATTTAACACAGGTAATCCACTGGTTTGTTCGACTTTTACCGCTGTCGCACCGGATATATTCTGTACTTTTTGCGCAATTGCTTGAGCTTGCGTATTCAATACATCCATATCATCACCAAAAACCTTGATACCAACATCACTACGTATGCCTGAGATCAACTCATTAAAACGCAATTCAATCGGTTGGGAAAACTCACTGTTATTACCAGGAATCGTTGCCAAAAAAGCTTGCATTCGTGTACGTAATTCATCAATGCTCTCTTTCGGATTTTCCCATTCCTTTTTCGGCTTTAATAAAATCACCGCATCTGAAATATTAGGCGGCATCACATCGGTTGCCACCTCAGCCGTCCCTGTTCGTGCAAAAATCGCTTTTACTTCAGGGAAGTTTTTCAAAATCAACTTTTCAGTGGTTTCTTGCATCCGCAAAGACTGCTCTAAACCCGTACTTGGAGAACGCATCTGCTGCACGGCAAAATCCCCCTCACTTAACTGAGGCGCAAATTCACTCCCGATCTTGGTGCTTAAAATTCCCGTCAACAGCAAAATGCTGATCGCTAAAGTCACCACGACCAACCTAAACTGATAAGCCAGATCTAAAAGCTGTTGATATTTTCCTTTTAAAGCTTGCATCCAACGCGATTCTTTCTCTTTCACCTCACCCGTGACAAATAACGCAACCGCGGCTGGTACAAACGTTACCGACAAAATCATTGCACCTAGCAATGCCATGACTACGGTCATTGCCATTGGATGGAACATCTTCGCCTCAACACCTGTTAAAGCGAAAATCGGTAAATACACCACCATAATAATGGCTTGCCCAAACAATAAAGGTTTCCGTGCCTGTTTTGCAGCAAGAAAGACTTCTTTAAAACGCTCTTGTCGGGTTAATAACCGCCCTGCATGATGCTGTGCTTCTGCCAATCGCCGAATACAGTTTTCTACAATAACAACTGCGCCATCGACGATAATCCCGAAATCCAATGCACCCAAGCTCATCAAGTTGGCACTGATGTTCTGCTCTGCCATTCCTGTAAGCGTAAATAACATTGAGAGTGGAATAACACAGGCTGTAATTAGTGCTGCTCGGAAATTTCCCAAGAAAATAAATAGAATAACGATGACGAGAATCGCACCTTCTACTAAGTTTTTTTGAACTGTTTTAATGGCTTTATTCACGAGACTGGTACGATCATAGACCGTTTCAATCTCAACACCTTTTGGCAAGGTCATTTGAATTTCTTGGATTTTTGCATCAACAGCTTGGGCAACAGTACGGCTATTTTCACCCATCATCATCATGGCAATGCCAAGAACGGTTTCCTCGCCATTATAGGTTGCCGCACCTGTGCGTAAATCATGTCCAATCGCAACCGATGCAATATCTGCAACACGAATGGGTAGACCATTTTTAACACTGACCGTAATATTTTGAATATCTTCAACGCTACTCAACATCCCCGGTACACGCACTGTGAGCTGCTGACCATTTTCTTCAATAAAGCCAGCACCACGGTTCTCATTATTTTCCTGTAACGCCGTTTGGAACTCGGTTAAGGAAATCTGGAGTTGCTGCAACCGCTTTAAATCTGGAGAAACAATATAGGTTTTGTTATAGCCTCCAATACTATTAATTTCGGCTACACCTTTGACGCGCTGTAATTGAGGCCGTACGATCCAGTCTTGGATCTCTCTCAAGTCCATAGCCGTATAGGGTGTTCCGTCCTCTTTTTGGGCATCGGCTTTGGCTTTAATCACCCATTGGTAGATCTCTCCAAGTCCTGTGGAAATCGGTGACATCACAGGATCAACTGCATCAGGCAACTGCCCATCAGCCTCCTGCAAACGCTGATTAATCAACTGTCGTGCCCAGTAAATATCCGTACCATCTTTAAAAATAATGGTCACTTGGGATAGACCATAGCGCGAAATTGAGCGCGTCTGTTCCAGATTCGGAATACCAGCCATCGCTGTTTCAATCGGATAAGTAATCCTTTGCTCAACTTCTAAAGCAGTATAGCCATTGGCCTGAGTATTAATTTGTACCTGCGTATTGGTAATATCAGGTACCGCATCAATCGGCAGTTTTTGATAACTCCAGACACCAATGGCAATCCATGTCATCACAAAGAGCATAACCCAAATGGCATTGCGAATCGCAAACTGGATCAAACGATCAAACAGCCCTTCGGGTTTAGGTAACTGAGAAGAATTAGTGGTCATGTTCCGCTTCTCCTTTCTCAAGTTCCGATTTCAGTAAGAAACTGCCTGCTGCGACATAGGATTGCCCAACACTTAAACCTTGCTTAATTTCAACCCACTCACCATCCTGCTTTTCTGAAATGTTTCGCTGCCCAATTTGTACTGGAACTGCTTTAAACTCAAAACCTTTGTCCTGATTTTTCTCTGCAACGAATACCACCTGCTTGCCATCAACTTGTTGAATTGCCTCTGCACTCACACGCATCACCGATGCTGTTGAACCAGATTGCAATTCCACATTCACCATGAGATTTGGACGCAATTCAGTCGCATTGGATTGCACTTTGGCACGAACCTGTAAACGACCTGTTTGTGCATCAGCTTCTGTTGTCAGGCTTTGTACTTGAGCATTAAAAATATTGCCTGTTTGTAGTGACTTAAATCGAATCTGTTGGTTTGGTTGCACATTGACATTCACTACAGTCGGCAACACAAATTCCAACCACAACTGATCTAGCTGATCAATGGTAAATAATTGGTCGGCGAGTTGGACATTTTCTCCAATCACAATATCTTTATTGCTAATTACACCACTAATGGGTGCGGTTAAGGTATATCGACCATTCGACCCAGAGCCAGCGCCAAAAGCCGTTAAACGTGAACGTGCAGCTTGAACTTGGATTTGTGCTTGGCGATAGGCATTGTAAGCACGTTGGTATTCTTGCTTAGCTGAAATTCCTTGTGACCATAAGCTTCGTTCACGCTCATAATCTTGCTTTGCAAGCTCCAAATTGGTTTGCGCAATTTGCAAGTTGGCTTGTTGATCAACCAAATCTGGCACGAGAAGATTTGCCAATGCTTGACCACGTTTCACTTGTTGCCCTAATTCGACATAAACCGATTCAACTCGTCCCGCAAAACTTGGTGACACATGAGCTTGTCGATCCGTATTAACAACCAGTTTCGCAGGATAACTTTGAATCTGATTGACCTCACCCATAGCCACCTGAGCAAGCTTCAAGTTATGCTGTTGCATTTGCTCTAAGGTCAAACTCAGACCATCTTCATCATGCTCCCCTGCTGATGCATCATTTGTATGTTCATCTGCTTCATTTTCCTGATGAGAATGACCTTGTTCGCTTTGTGGCTTACTGCCTTTTTCCCAGAGTAAAACTGTTGCGAGAAAACCTGTAACAACAAGGATGACTACAATCCAAACCCATTGCTTAGGCATTTTTGATTTCATCTTCATTACATTATTCTCCGACTTGGCTTGGGAAAGCACTTGCTTGTTGCCACATGCGTTGGTTGAGTTGCATCAATGCATCTTTAGCAGTGATCTGATCTGAGGAAAGCCCCATACGTGCCGTTTGCACATCGATATTGAGTTGCCATGCTTGCTTGAGCAGTTGGACTTTACGCAAACGAACGTCTTGTAGCTGGATTGTGGCTTGCTGAACATCTGTCACGGAAAACTTACCCAACCGAAAACCTTGCAAGGTTTTTTGTTGAACTTGTATCGCTAACGGTATTTGCTGATCACTCAATTGTTGATATTGGCTTTGCAAGGCTTTTAACTCAGTCATGCGAAGATCGATATCCAACTGATTTTGCTGACGATAAAAACGCTGTTGTTGTTGAATTAAGGTCTGTTTAGCTTGCGCAATTTGGATTCCATATTTTTGTGAATTAAAAATATTGAGTGGGATCTCTACGCCTAATCGAATTTGACTTTCAGTATTTTGGTCTGCCGAACGCGTACGATTTACCCCCAAAGTCATCGTTGGTTGAGGACGCGACTGCGCTTTGAGCTGCTCAATATGCGCCTGTTGACGCTGCGTTTCGAGCTGTAAGCCTTGTTCAAAAAGGTTCTGATTTTGTTCAGACACAGTTTGAATGGTCATTGCCTGCGTCCAAAGCTCATTTACATTGGGCTGAATCGAAAAAGATGGCGTGCTTTCCCCCCATAATCCAGCCAACTGTTTTTGCGCAACTTGGAGCTGTAAATCTGCTTGTTGGCTAAGTCGCTGGTTCTCAAGATGTGCCATACGAACCCGCTCAACATCAACTTGGGCAATACTCCCAGCTTGATAACGTTTTTCAGTTGCCTCTAAGTTCTGCTGACTCACCTGTAATTGCTCAGCGATCGCTGCCTTTTCCAATTGCAATAACGCGACTTGAGACCATACATATTCAACAATTAATTCCAATTCAGCGTTATAACGCTGCTGTGACAAATCTACTTGGTGAGCAGAAAGCTTCGCGACCTTTTGCGCGGCCTTTCGCTGCCCAAATAGATCTAAAGGTTGTGAAATACCAATCGACAGTTCGCGATCCTGATCACTTTGCAAGCCTGTTTGTTCGACCGAAAGACTAGGATTGGCCCACAGAGCACTTTGCTTAAGTTGCACACTCGCCATTTGTTGCTGTGTTTGCCAACTGGATTGTTGATTTTGATAGTTGCGAACGCGCGCTAACACCCCGTCAAAGCTCGCATTTTGCTGTGCGATAGTGATCGATGATTGATTCGCATTTAATAATGATTCCGCCAAAACGGATTGGCTGGAAAGCACCGCAATTAAAGCCAATACCGAATATTTCAAAGCAATGGAATGCGTCGCAGGATTGAGCGTGTGATTTTTCAACGTACCGATACGCTGAGATAGATTAAAAGACATATAAAGCCCCGCAAATAAAAGAAGATGCGGTGGGCTATTTTTCGGCTACCCCACCTATAGCGGGGTTAGTAGCGGCGGCGGATTTAATCCAGATAGATGCGGAGACTGATAAGAATTAGACCAATAATATTTTTGCTTTGTCTCATGATCACTCAAAACAAGATGATCAAGCTGTTGCTGTGCTTCAGTAACCACCACATGAAAACAGGATGGCAAATGATCATGGTGATCTTGCAAACTTAATGGCATCGGCAAATCACTTGAATCTTGATTTATCTTCAAGACAGATATTTCCGTCACATCTATATTTTCTGGTACATGATGACCGAAATGACCAACAGAAACAGTTTGCTGCGTTGTACTTTCATGACCACAATAAGCTGCCGCCACATTCCAAAGGCTTTGGAATATGAAAAGGCTGAGCAAGACGGTTATAAAAATACTTGATCGACGCAAAGTTTTCTCTTTAGTCAAAAATTGCACAACTGAACTATAGCAAGGAAGTTTGATGTAATAAAATTACATCTCTCCATTCAGCACTAAAATCTTTTTTAAAAACGCAAGATTCACAAAAACTAATCAATACATTTTGACAGTCGGGGACTGCTCACTTGCCGAGCAGTCCCCTAAAAAATTAACCCGATGATTTACACTTATGCTTGGTGTTGCTGTGCTTAATGTCATGTTCGACATTTGCTTTCATTTCTTGCTGAGACTGAAGATTTCTTTCTAAGAAAATCAAACCTCCATCTGCATTTGCCAAGCTTGCTGAAAGGAATAGCACCATAAAACATAGTTTTTTATTAAATTGAATTGACATCATCTTCACCTGATTTAAATGTTTTTTGATTCATCTGATTCGAGGATTTGACCTCCAAACAAAATGAATAAAATTGTTCATTTATGATCTACTTCAATCATTTACCTAGCAAAATGGTGAAATGACGTATTGAAATAGAGAGCTTTCTGGTGAGTATTTTGAAACTACCCCACCAATAGTGGGGCAAAGACTGGAGGGGGATTTAAGCTTGTTAGATATGGCGACTGGTAATGATTGGACCAGTTATATTTTTGTTCTAATTCATGTATCCGTAGAATTGGTTGCTTCAATTGCTGTTGTTCTTGAATAACAATTGCATGAAAACATGTTGGCAAATGATCGTGATGATCTTGCACGTTCAACAACCATGAAGCATCGGCCTCTTGAACTGCGACTAAAGAATTCGTTTGCTCTTTAGAATTATCCAACGCATGATGACCAAAATGATTAACCGAAACGGTCTGCTGAGTTGTAACTTCATGACCACAATACGCGGCCGCCACGTTCCAAATACTTTGGAACATGAACAAACTTAGCAAGAGTGTCATGAATACAAGTGAACGTCTCATGTTTGATCAACTGTTCAAAATCAGATTAACTATAGCAACGAAGGCTGATGTAATAAAATTACATTAAACAAAAACTAAATAATTTTAAATTTTAGGCCTAAACTATCAATATTTCCCTCTGCTCAAAAATAATAATTTTCTTATGCATATCAACCCCGACCACTATTTAGAAACTGTCGCTGGTAGAGTCTTCACAAGTGAACGAAATCAGATGGCATGGGCAAAATGCTTTCATGACTTGGAAAATGAAATCATTAATAACTCAAGCGTACAAATCGTTTATGTCTTGATTGGTTGCCAAGCTACTGGTAAAAGTACTTGGGCTGACAAAAAAATAAAGGAAGAGCCTTATAATATTATTTTTGATGCCATCTTAGTCAAAAAAGAGGAAAGAGCACCTATTCTAGAAATCGCACGTTTCCATAATATTGAATGTGTGGCAGTGATGTTCAAAACCCCTTTATCGATTTGTCTAGAGCGAAATAGCACAAGAACATTAGATACCAAAGTTGATGAACAAGCTCTCAAGAATGTTTTCGCAGCCATAGAATCCCCAACACTAGATGAAGGATTTACAAGTATCATTTTTGTATAAAAGTAAAAAACCAGCCCTCAGGCTGGTTTTTTATCAATCAGGTCTTAGCCCGAAATTTTCTTATATTTAGAGCGTTTCGTTGTTGCAGCATCACCCAAACGTGACTGACGATATGCTTCATATTCTGCATAGTTACCTGTGTAGAATTCAGGCTGCTCATTTTCAAATGACAGAATATGCGTTGCAATACGGTCAAGGAACCAACGGTCATGCGATACCACCATCACAGTACCAGGGAATACAAGAATTGCATCCTCAAGTGCACGTAAAGTTTCGATATCCAAGTCGTTTGATGGTTCATCCAGTAAGATCACATTTGCACCCATCTGTAAGATCTTCGCAAGTTGTAAACGGTTACGTTCACCACCCGACAATTCACCTACGCGTTTCTGCTGATCTTGACCTTTAAAGTTAAAGCGACCGATATAAGCACGTGATGCAATTTCGTAATCACCAATTTTCAGGATATCTAAACCGCCAGAAACTTCTTCCCAAACCGTTTTGTTGTTATCCAAGGTGTCACGAATCTGACCGACATAAGCGACTTTAACTGATTCACCTAAAGTCACAGTACCGGTATCAGGTTGCTGTTCACCAGTCATCATACGGAATAAAGTGGTTTTACCCGCACCGTTTGGACCAACGATACCCACAATTGCTGTTGGAGGTACACTGAAGCTTAAGTTTTCATACAATAAGCGACCATCGAATGATTTGCTGATCCCTTCCACTTCCACAACCTTGTTGCCTAAACGTGGACCAGGTGGAATATAGATTTCAGACGTTTCATTACGTTGTTGGAATTCTTTAGAGTTAAGCTCTTCAAAACGCTCCATACGTGCTTTGTTTTTCTTCTGCTGGCCTTTCGCATTTGAACGAACCCATTCAAGTTCTTTTTTCAATGCTTTTGCAAAAGATTCTTCTTGCTTCTGTTCCTGCTCTAAACGCGCATTTTTCTGTTCAAGCCAAGAAGTATAGTTGCCTTGGTATGGAATACCATGCCCACGGTCAAGCTCAAGAATCCACTCAGCAACGTTATCCAAGAAATAACGGTCATGCGTAATCGCAACGATCGTGCCAGGGAAATCTTTCAAGAAGCGTTCTAACCACGATACAGACTCTGCATCCAAGTGGTTCGTCGGTTCGTCAAGAAGCAACATATCTGGCTTCGAAAGCAATAAGCGGCACAACGCAACACGACGACGCTCACCACCTGAAAGTAAGGATACGTCTGCATCCCATGCAGGTAGGTTCAAAGCACCTGCTGCGATTTCAAGCTGATTATTGAGGTTATGTGCATCCCAAGCATGGATGATGGATTCTAATTTTTCTTGCTCTTTTGCAAGCGCATCAAAATCTGCATCAGGATCCGCATATTCAGCAAAAACTTGGTCAAGACGTTCTAAAGCATCAAGCGCTTCACGCACGCCATCTTCAACGTTACCACGAACATCTTTGGTTGGATCTAATGGCGGCTCTTGCTCTAAGTAACCGATTTTGATTCCAGGTTGCGCGCGTGCTTCACCTGAGAAATCTTTATCTACGCCCGCCATAATACGGAGCAAAGTAGATTTACCCGCACCGTTTAAACCAAGCACACCAATTTTTGCACCTGGGAAAAATGATAAAGAGATGTCTTTTAAGATTTCGCGCTTTGGCGGAACCATTTTAGACACTCGGTTCATCGTATAAATATATTGGGCCACGCAGGACTCCTCAATTGAAAAACCAACACATCGCAAAAAGCGAAAAATAATCGCACGTATTATACGCTGAAAACCCAATCAACATGAAGTTAAGTTAGATTTTGTTTGGGACAAATAAAAGGATTTTCTATTTCAAGACATTACGCGGTTGCTTTGGACAGATAAGCCAAAACTCATAGGAAGATAAGCTGCTATACATATCATTAAAAACGCAATAAATCGCATAAATTGTGCACCATTTTGGACAGATTTTCGGCTACACTCGATCATTATTTAACTCACATAGATGATGTAAACATGACTTATAAAGACGAAACTTTAGCCATTCATGCGGGATATTCACCAGAAGCAACCACCAAAGCAGTCGCAGTACCCATTTATCAAACCACGTCTTATGCCTTTGATAACACACAACATGGGGCAGACTTATTCGATTTAAAAGTTCAGGGAAATATCTACACTCGGATCATGAATCCAACCACCGCTGTGCTGGAGCAACGTCTCGCAGCGCTTGAAGGTGGTATTGGCGCTTTAGCTTTAGCCTCTGGTATGGCAGCAATCACTTACTCGATTCAAACGATTGCTGAAGCAGGCGACAATATTGCTTCTGTTTCAACTTTATACGGTGGGACCTATAATTTATTTGCCCATACTTTACCGAAACAAGGTATCGAAGTACGCTTCTTTGATTATCAGAATCCAGAAGCATTACGTTCAATTATTGATGAGAAAACCAAATTAGTTTTTGTGGAATCAATTGGTAATCCACTCGGTAATATTATTGACCTTGAAGCGATCTCAAAAATTGCGCATGAATATGGCGTACCCGTGATTGTGGACAATACCGTGGCAACGCCTGCCCTACTCAAACCATTTGAATTTGGTGCCGATATCGTAATTCATTCACTCACTAAATATATCGGCGGTCATGGCAATAGCATTGGCGGCATCATTGTGGATAGTGGGAAGTTTCCTTGGGGTAAGTATCCAGAACGTTTCAAGGCATTAAATACCCCTGACCCAAGCTATCACGGCGTCAATTATGTGGAAGCACTTGGAGAAGCTGCTTATATTGCACGCGCGCGCGTCGTTCCATTACGTAATACAGGCGCAGCAATTAGCCCTTTGAGTGTGTTCTTAATTCTACAAGGATTAGAAACTTTAAATCTTCGTATGGAACGTCATACTGAAAATGCAATCAGAATTGCGGAATATTTAAAACAACACCCAAAAGTAAAATGGGTGAACTATGCAGGTTTAGAAGATCATCCACAGCATGATTTGGCACAAAAATATGTGAAAGGGAAACCTTCTGCGATCCTCTCATTCGGTGTCCAAGATGGATTAGAAGGTGGAACTCGTTTTATTGATGCATTACAGCTATTTACCCGCCTTGTAAACATCGGTGATGCAAAAAGTTTAGCGTGTCATCCTGCCACCACAACTCATCGTCAATTGAATGCAGAAGAACTTAAATCGGCAGGTGTCAGTGAAGACCTAGTACGCTTGTCTATTGGCATTGAGCATATCGATGACCTCATTGCTGATCTTGAACAGGCTCTCGCACAGGTTTAATCGCATTGAAATCAATGAGCCTCCTGATGGGGGCTTATTTTTTGTTCAAACCAAGCAGAATATGATTGCTTTTTCAACTATTACAATATCTTGTTTTAGAGTTTTTACTCTAAAAAACTATTATTTTTCAAATATTTACACTAGACAAACAAAAAATATCGGTTAATATTAATACAAAATAAAGTGCAATGTTTAATCGCAACAAGGATACATTGCAAACAACAGCTCGATTAATGTAGGACACTTACATGAACGCAAAACTCAAAAAACTTTTTCAGCAAAAAGTCGACGGGAAAACAATCATTGTCACAGGTGCTTCAAGTGGTATTGGTTTAACGGTTTCAAAATACCTTGCTCAAGCAGGCGCACATGTCTTATTGATTGCTCGTACCAAAGAAAAGTTGGATGAGGTAAAAGCTGAGATTGAAGCTGAGGGCGGCAAAGCAACTGTATTTCCATGTGATTTGAATGACATGGAATCTATCGATGCCGTTTCAAAGGACATCTTAGCGGCTGTAGATCATATTGATATTCTTGTAAATAATGCAGGACGCTCAATCCGCCGTGCAGTTCATGAATCGATTGATCGTTTCCATGATTTTGAACGCACCATGCAACTCAATTATTTTGGTGCAGTCCGTTTGGTGTTGAATCTTCTTCCACATATGATGCAACGCAAAAATGGGCAAATCATCAATATTAGTTCAATCGGTGTTCTCGCAAATGCAACGCGTTTTTCTGCTTATGTTGCATCAAAAGCCGCTTTAGATGCTTTTAGTCGTTGTTTATCTGCTGAAGTACATTCACATAAAATCGCGATTACTTCGATTTATATGCCTTTAGTACGTACGCCAATGATCGCACCGACAAAGATTTATAAATATGTACCAACGCTTTCTCCAGAAGAAGCTGCGGATCTGATTGCGTATGCAATCGTGAAACGTCCGAAGAAAATCGCAACCAATCTTGGACGCTTAGCTTCAATTACTTATGCTGTTGCTCCAGACATTAATAATATCTTGATGTCGATTGGTTTCAATTTATTCCCAAGCTCAACTGCATCTGTCGGTAAGCAAGAGAAGCTCAATCTTATGCAACGTGCCTATGCACGTTTGTTCCCAGGTGAACATTGGTAATCTGATTGTGAACAAAGACCTTTCTCTCTGAGGAAGGTCTTTTTTTATTGATCTTCAAAATGTGTATAAGTTTAAACTTATCCACAAGTTTGTTGTTTTAATCGGCAACTAGCTATGTTGATAAATCCATTGACTGGTCTTTGTTAAAGATTTCTCCAAATCAGACTCCTGAATATTCCACTTTTGAATCAAAGTTTTTAGTTCAGAAACATTCAATGGTTCTGTTCGAATAAAATCCAACATTTCTTCAGACATTTCTAATTTCTGCGCCAGCCATTTCCATTTCAAAATCATTCTTAATAAATCTAACGAAACATATCGAGTTGGAGCTTTTTGACCCACTTGTGCAGCCATAATATTAAACATGTCTGCAAGCGTTAAACGTTGTTCATGAGCAACCAATAATTCAGATCGAGCTAAACGAGTTTCAGTCGCTGCATAACCTATTACTTTGACTAAATAATCAATACTAACCAAAGGCAAATAATGTTGTGGTGTTGCTGGAATTGCACTCATTTTCTTTCGCTTTAATAGACTAATCATGTGTGCAATCGGTTGATTAACTGGTATTTCCCCAGTGACTTCATCACTAATCACCGTTGCAGGATGAATAACGGTCCAGTCTAAACCCAAGCTTTGCGCTTGTTTAATCCACGCATAATGCGCTTCGATCTTAGAAGCTTCATATGTACCTAATTGCTGATAAACCCATTGCCAATTGGTTTGTTCAGGTTGATCAATACAGACACCAGCTTGGCGTAAATGATCTTGTAATGTCAGCATATAACCAGACACATGTACCACACGTACTAGATCACAATGTTGATTTACACAGGTTAATAAATTCAAAGCACCTTCTACATTTACCCTTCGTCCTTCACGCATACTCAGATTCCATGCAAACAATGCACTTGCGTTATATAAGATATTGACTGTTGTAAGTTTCTCCCAGTCTTTTGGATTAATTGCCAGATCTTCTTGCGTAATGTCCCCTTGAATGAATCTAAGCTGATCAAATGCGATATTTTTATTTTTTAACCAGTTTTCCATATCTTTTTGCTGCTTTGCTCGATCACGAACAAGTGCGAAGACCTGATGGCCTTGACTAAGTAATTCAGCAATGAGGAAACGTCCAATAAAGCCTGTTGCTCCAGCCACTAAAGCGATCTGAAACTGATTAAATTGGGTTTGCTTATTCTCCATCTTTATAACTCCTATTTTTAAAGATAGGTATAGGCTAAAGGATGGAGTACACTCAAAGGTCAAGTAGTTTTTATCACAGACATATAATAATGGTGACCTCATGTTGATTGGAGAATTGGCAAAACAAGCCCAGTTAAGCAGAGATACGATTCGCTTCTATGAAAAAATAAAATTAATTCAATCTATTACACGAAATAATGGATATAAAGATTATCCCGAGCAAACACTGCAGCAATTACAATTGATTCGTACCGCTAAGCACCTAGGTTTTTCATTAAGTGAAATTCAACAAATTCTACAAATGACTGAACAAAATGAAATTCCAGCCCCCCAAGTTCAAAATATCTTTCAAGAAAAACTAAACATGATTGATGAAAAAATTGCACAGTTAAATCAAATTAAAAATATGCTCAATCGATTTACACAAGGCGAAGCCTGTCCCTTAAGAAGAGATTGTACAGTTCCCCAAATAGATTGATTCATTTCAACCCAATACCTAATCACATCGTTTTCATGCTGATGATCTCTGTCTTGAAAAACTTATAATTTAAAATACGATCACCCTTGTGACTGAATCATTGAGCTAAACCAGTTTTGTTCTCACAAGATCATTTTTGCCTCAATCATGATAAGGATTAAAACGAACCAACTGCTTAAAACCACTTTGAACTACCATCGCTGTACGCGATTTTGGTCGAACAAGTGCTTCATGTTGGGTAAATTCAATCATCTGCTGATTAAAGTCCAAGCGCGGATATTGTGCATATAATTGTTGTCTAAATTGCGTAGAAAACTCAAAACCCCGACTTCCAATCACATCACAACTGGCTGCTTGTTGCAGTAAATGTGCTTCGATCCCTTCATCAACCGCAACATAAGGATTCATGTGCATACTGATCACATCAAATAATTGCTCAGCACGTGGTGTTTGCCATCCTTGCACTAAAGACCAGTCCTTTGCAGCATAAGCCCCCTGTCCTGCAAAACAACGACAATTTTCATGATGCTGATAATGCGGTTCCGTCATCCCCAAGTCATGTAGTAAACACGAGACTGCCAATAACTCCTCATCATGGCTCAAGCCTTGTAACTTGGAAAATGCTACAGCGTAATACCATGTTCGTAAACAATGATTCTGCAAACTCACTGAACTACAGGATCGCATCTTTTCGATCGCCTGTTTGACATCACAACTATCAGGCAAATGTAAATCCTCTACACTCAAAAGCTGCTGAGCGTTCAGCTTGGAACGACCTGCTAACGCATACATCTTGATGCTTTGTTTAAGTACTGGGAATAGGCTATGACGTAATAAAGCCATCCGATCTTTTAAAGACAAATCGCCTGAAGTTTGAGCCACCCATGCTTGTCGACCTATGTGCATTTTTATCCACCTATAAAATTAGAGTAATTACTCTAATTTTTAGTTTTACTGTAAATTTTTCTCCATGTCAAAGTGATCTGAGGTATTGTTCTGATAGAAGTTAAAGTAGTTTTTTTAAATGTTGCTCTAACCAGTCAATAAAGTCTTGGAAATATTTTGGGCGATATTGTCGATCCGTCAGCAAAATATTTACAGGCAATTCCAAGCATGGAATATCTGAAAAAAGCCGCTGTAATTGTCCTTGCTCCACATAAGTTTTCGCATCAAATTCAGGGATCTGAATCAAGCCAAGGCCAGTTAAACCTGCTTGAATATAGGCTTCTGTATTTTCAACCAGTAAACGATAAGGCATGTTAATCCGATGATTTTGAAATGCTAACTCACTCCGTTCTCGATAATGTTTTGCCACATGGTAATCCACAGCAAAATGCCGTTCTAACGCATCAAAATGCTTCGGCTCACCATATTCCGCCAAATATTGTGGCGATGCCAAAGTCCAGATTTGCGTCTGTTTAATCGGTCGAATCAGTAAATATTCATCCTGAACCTGCCCAACGCGCACCACACAGTCCAGTTGTTGTTCAATCAAATTTGAAAAATCATCGCTGCCATTAATCAACACTTTGACTTTAGGATAGCGTTGATAAAATGCGGATAGATGAGGAATCAACACTTGTGTTGCCAAGCGTTTCGGCATACCAATACTGATTTTACCTTCTTGACTACGCACCTGTGTTTTAAAACGATTTAGCTCTTTAAGTTGGGCAACCAGACGTATTGCCTCCTCATAAAACAAACTGCCTTCATGTGTTAATGCAACTTTGCGTGTGGTTCGATAAAACAGTAATACTTCATATTCTTTTTCCAAAGCTTGAATCGCATAAGTCACATTTGAACGAGGCAAACCCAATTGCAGTGCAGCTTGGGCAAAAGATTGTTTCTCAGCCACCAGACAAAAAATCTTTAAACGCTCAATTTTATCCATTTTATTATTCAACTTTTTTGCACAATCAGTTCAATACTAACAACTATTTCAAACAAATAAATTCAATTAGGATGTTTTTTATGCAAAAACAACATGAGGAATAAAGCAATGTCACAACATGATCTAAAAGGAAAAACGGTACTGATTACCGGCGGTGCAAAAAACTTAGGTGGATTAATTTCACGTAAATTTGCTGAACAAGGGGCAAATTTATTGATTCATTACAACAGTGCAGCAACGCAATCAGATGCTGAAGAAACCTTAAAAGCGGTACAAGCATTAGGGGTTAAAGCAATCTTGGTACAAGCAGATTTATCTAACATCCAGAACATTGAAGACTTATTTGTAAAAGCCAAAACAGAGTTTGGCGGTGTAGATATTGCGATTAATACTGTCGGACGTGTGCTCAAAAAACCATATTTAGACACCACCGAACAAGAGTTTGATGGCATGAATGACATCAACAATAAAATTGCCTATTTCTTTATTCAAGCGGCTGGCCGCCATCTCAATCCAAATGGAAAAATCTGTACCATTGTCACCAGCTTACTTGCCGCTTATACAGGTCTTTATTCAACCTATGAAGGATTAAAAGCGCCTGTGGAACACTACACACGCGCTGCATCGAAAGAGTTTGGTGAACGCGGTATTTCTGTTACTGCTGTTGCTCCTGGCCCGATGGATACACCATTTTTCTACGGCCAAGAATCACCTGAAGCAGTGGCGTATCATAAGTCAGCATCAGCTTTGGGCGGTTTAACCAAAATCGAAGATATCGAACCACTGGTACGTTTCTTAGTCACTGATGGCTGGTGGATTACTGGACAAACCATTTTCGCCAATGGTGGGTACACCACGCGTTAAGGCATTGGCAACAAAAACTGGGAGCATAATCTATATGCTCCCAAGCTTTTAATTTAACCAAAACACCAATCCATAAAAACATGCCAAACTCAAAATAATCGTCAACAAAGTATGACGGACTTTATACGCAATCAAAATCGTTAAAATCGTCGCCAGAAAATAAGGATTCAATAAAGTTTCACGAAATACACCATGTTCATCCATAAAAACAATGGGTGTTGCGATTGCCGTCAACAAACACGGGGCGGAGTATTGCAAAGATTGTTGAAACCATTTGGGTAAACGCAAAGGCAGATTCGGCTCGAGCAAAATATAGCGATTCACAAACACCACCAATGCCAGAATAATCAGGACAAACCAAGTCATGCTTTACGCTCCCGAAAATTCTGTAAGCAGGTTGCTGTAAACATTCCAATCACCCCTGCCATAATCGCCGCACTTTTAAAGCCTAAACTTAGGAATACAACCGTTAAAGTGACTGAAACGAGTACACCAACCAAAGTATTTAAGTTTTTTATAAATGGAATCACGATTGCGATGAACGTCGCAACGATGGAAAAATCGAGATGATATTGGTCTAAATTGGGAACAGCGGAGGCTAGAAAGACCCCACAAATACTAAATAATACCCAACACAAATAAAAGCAAAGCCCAGCACCAAGCAGATAATGAATATAATGCGGTTGCTTTTTAATACTCACTGCAAACAATTCATCCGTCAGCAAAAAGCCCAACATTAACCGATCTTTTAAAGGTTGCTTAGAAATATCTTCACGTAAATACAGTGCATATAAATAATGCTGCGTGGTAATCAGAAAAACGGAAATGATAATGGTTATTGCAGGTGTTCCTGCCATGACTAAACCTAAGGTCATCAATTGTGCAGCACCAGCAAAGACCAGTGCCGACATCCCAATAGCTTGTAAAGTCGTAAGCCCCGCTTGAATCGCCATTGAACCTGCCAGCAAGCCCCACGGCAATACCGCTAAACACAACGGCAGTATCTTGATTGCGCCATTCAAAAATGCCCGTGATTCGGACATCTGCGTATCATCTATGCTTTCACCTAACATTTACATCACAACAGTTCATTAAAAACCTAGTGACTATGCCAAAAATCAACCGCTGGAGATTGCATAAAATTGCTATTTTTATTTGAGGTAAGCGATATAACCGCCCGGTGTAATTCCAAAAGTTTGACGAAAATGTCGACTAAAATGACTTTGATCCGAGAAACCACACTGCTGCGATACCTCGGATAAATTCAAACCTTGTCTTAATAATTTTTGTGACTTCTGTAAACGTGCTTGGATCAACCACGCATGCGGAGAGAGTCCGATATGCTTTTTGAATTGACGTAAGAAATGCCACTGACTCAAATTTGCCATTTCCGCCAATTCGATGAGTGAAAACTCTTGCTCAGGCATACTCGCCATTAAATCTTTAATATTTAAAATGCGCTGTTTGGTATTACCCAAATCTGTGGCAAGTGGTTTAGTTTGACTATACTTTGACACCAACCAAGCAATCGTAGATAAGAACAAGGTTTGTTTGAGTAAGGTATTATTCGGTTGTTCAAGTAAATCAAAGAGAAATCGGAATTGCTGTGCTAAACCTTCGTCATGCAACACGGCGTCTCTAAACCATGGTGCTGTACCATGTACTGTCGTCAGATCACGGGTTAATTCATGGAAAATCTCTGGTGTCGGATAAATTGCCCGATAACGCCAACCAGTTTCTACAGCTGACGAGCCGGTATGCACTTCATCGGCATTCACTAAAATAATATCGCCTTGTGGTGCGACATGGTTGCCACCTGTGCGATAGAACCGTTGTGCACCCTCTTCAATCACACCAATACAAAATCCTTCATGGACATGCCGAGAGAACTCCTGCTGAAAGTAACTGGCTTTCAACATTTCTAAACCACCGAGTTCTTCGAGGTGTAAGTAATCGACTTGTTCTCGAGGTCTACGTGACATCACGACCTCCTTTGGATTTTCACATCAAATCAGGTTAACGCAATAGGATACGATTTATAGAATAAAATTGCTGTTTTATATTCCATTATCAATCTATCACTTAATCCGCCCAAACAAAAAACCTTCCCGAAGGAAGGTTTTGTAAGTGAGCTAGATTAGATTATTTAGATCCTTTAATGCCAGCTTGTAATAACAAGGCACCCAAACCACCAATTTTTTGCTCTTGTGGCTTGTCATTTTTTGGCTTGTTATGTTGCGGACGTTTAAAGTCACCATCTTTACGTGGCGGACGTTGACCTTGTGGCTTACGCTCTGAACGTTCAGGACGATCCTGCTGTGCACGTTGCTGGCGTGGTGCTTTAACAGGCGCAGAACCTTCTGCACGCATACTCAAGTTGACGCGATTACGCTCCACATCCACTTGCATCACACGGACTTGGACGATTTGACCTGGTTTCACCACTTTATGTGGATCAGAAACAAATTCATTTGCCAATTCAGAGATATGTACTAAACCGTCTTGATGTACACCTACATCCACGAATGCACCGAAGTTGGTCACATTGGTCACTACACCTTCAAGCTGCATGCCTTCAGTGAGTTGAGCAACTTCAGTAATGTCTTCACGGAACTTCGCTGTACGGAACTCTGGACGTGGATCACGACCTGGTTTTTCCAATTCTGCTAAAACGTCTTGAATGGTTGGTAATCCGAATTTGTCATCAACAAACTCATCCGCTTTGACTTGGCGAATGATTTCAGTATTGCCAATGATGTCTTTTACCGTGGTTGCTTTTGCTGCAACGATTTTTTCGACTAGACCATAACTTTCAGGGTGGACTGCTGACGCATCCAATGGCTCAGAACCATTTTGAACACGTAAGAAACCTGCTGATTGTTCAAAAGTACGCTCACCTAAACGTGGTACTTTTTTCAAGGCTTGACGGTTATCAAAACGACCATGCTCTTTGCGGTATTCAACGATTTGCTGAGCAATTGCTTTGTTCAAGCCTGCAATATACGCCAAAATCGCTGGTGACGCGGTATTCACATCAACACCGACCGCATTCACACAGTCTTCAACCACAGCATCCAATGTTTTTGCTAAACCTGTTTGATTCACATCATGCTGATATTGACCAACACCAATTGATTTAGGGTCAATTTTTACCAGCTCAGCCAATGGATCTTGTAAACGGCGCGCAATTGAAACCGCGCCACGAATAGATACATCAAGTTCTGGAAGTTCTTGTGCAGCCAGTTCACTTGCAGAATAAACAGATGCACCTGCTTCACTTACAGTGATACGTGTTAATTTCAGATCCGTATTTGCCGCCATCATTTCAGCAACAACAGCTTCTGTTTCACGGCTTGCTGTTCCATTACCAATCGCAATAAGTTCCACGTGGAACTCTCTGCATAAACGCGCGAGTTCTGTAATAGAACCTTCCTTGTCTTCTTTCGGTGCGAAAGGATAAATGGTGCTGTGTGCCAGAACATCACCCGCATCACTCACCACAGCAAGCTTCACGCCTGTGCGAATACCAGGATCCACACCCAATGTCGTGCGGCTACCTGCTGGCGCAGAAAGTAACAAATGGCGTAAGTTTTCTGCAAATACATCCATTGCTTCAGCTTCAGCAGCCAAACGCTTATCCGTGAGTAATGAGTGCTCAATTTGTGGACGCACTTTACCCAGCCAGAATAGTTTTGCAGTTTGCTTCAAATAATCCTGACGGCTTTGTGGTTGAATTTGTTCAAGATTATACTCAGTCTCAATACGTGCTAATGGTGCATCATCTTCACCATCCACTTTTAAGCCTAAGACATTTTCTTGACGACCACGTAACATCGCTAATAAACGATGTGAAGGTACTTTGTTTAAATTCTCTGAAAACTCAAAATAATCACGGAATTTCTTACCGACTTCTTTCTTCTCTTCAGAAGCCACTGCACTTTTCAAGACCGCAGTTTTAGCGAAGGTTTGTTTTAATTCAGTGGTCAACGCAATATTTTGCGCCCAATCGTCAATCAAGATATGTTGAATCGCATCCAGTTGGCTTTCAACATCTGGATAATCTTCATGGCTAAAACCAGCCAATGCTTCGATTGGGTCAATTTGTTCAGCAATAATTTTTTCTGCGATCGGACCTAAACCCGCTTCTTTTGCTTTAAAAGATTTACTGGTGCGTTTTGGTCGATATGGCGCGTAAATTTCTTCTAATGCATTTTTGGTTTCTGCCGCATTAACACGTGCCAATAAATCATCACTTAATTTATCTTGTTCTGTTAAAGACTGAATCACTTTTTCACGACGTTCGTATAAATCACGCAAATACGTTAAACGTGTATCGAGTTGGCGCAATTGGGTATCGTCTAAGCCTTGCGTGACCTCTTTACGGTAACGTGCGATAAAAGGAACACTGGCGCCTTCATCAATTAAACGAATAGCAGCTTCTACTTGGTTTGGACGTACGGCAAGTTCATTTGCCAACTGCTGAACTATGTCAGTCATCGTGATTGATTCCACAAGGGTTAAGTCTAAAAGCACTGATTATAAAGTCCATGACCATAAAATCCACTATTGTTTTTTTAAAATATTGTGCACAGGCCCCATTCTTTTCTGAAAAAGCCTACAGTTTATGCTAATTCACCAATGTTTCTAAAATACCGTGCTTTTTTTGCCTATCTATTGAAAAATAGATTGATTGTCATAATTTTACCTGTATATATTTGGTATCTTTCTCTTGATTTTATTGGCAATATTTGTTGCTTTATAACATAGTCAAATCTGTGCAATGAATCGTATACTCGTGGGTCTACGGATACTTCATAATTGAATTATCAATACTTCATATAGCATTGCATAAAGACGATGACAATAAACGATAAAGGAGCACAGCATGAGTTTAGTTGTACCTGCCGAATCGACGGAAACTGTTCAGCATGAAACAGACCGCGTCGAACGCATTTTAGTGGTCGATGACGATGTGCGTTTGCGTACGCTTTTACAACGCTTCCTCGAAGACAAAGGTTTCGTCGTTAAAACTGCCCATGACGCAACACAAATGGATCGTTTGCTACAACGCGAATTATTCTCGCTGATTGTTCTTGATTTTATGTTACCTGTTGAAGATGGTCTCAGTATTTGCCGTCGTTTGCGCCAATCCAATATTGATACTCCGATCATCATGCTGACAGCACGTGGCAGCGACTCGGATCGTATTGCAGGCTTAGAAGCGGGTGCTGATGACTATTTACCAAAGCCATTTAACCCAAATGAGTTACTTGCACGTATTCGTGCGGTATTACGTCGCCAAGTTCGCGAAGTTCCAGGCGCACCGAGCCAACAAGTTGAAGTAGTCAGCTTTGGTCCTTGGGCACTTGATCTATCTACCCGTACCTTAACGCGTGAAGGTCAGGTCGTCACCTTAACCACAGGTGAATTCGCAGTATTAAAAGCATTGGTTCAGCATCCACGCGAACCCTTAACCCGTGATAAGTTAATGAACTTAGCCCGCGGTCGTGAATGGGGTGCCATGGAACGCTCAATTGACGTTCAGGTTTCTCGCTTACGCCGCTTAATTGAAGACAACCCTGCTCGTGCTCGCTACATCCAAACCGTTTGGGGTGTAGGCTATGTATTTGTTCCAGATGGTGCTGAATAAGTTCAGGAAATTTAGACGTTGAAACTTGAACCTATCGATCCACAAGAGTTTACTGATTTCGTGGCCTATTCAGAGCGGCCACGGACCAAATGGGAACGCTTTTTAGATAAAATCAAACCTCGTTCCGCAGCCATGCGTACCACGATCTTGGTACTGCTCATGGTTTTTTTCAGTCTTTTTATGTCGTTATGGTTCTTTTGGCGTACCTTATATTTACCTGAATTACAGCAACATGCACGCTATCTCGCAATTGAACTTGAGCTCGTTAACAATCCTGATATCCGTATTTTGCATCGTGATACCGAAGTCGATGTGGATACATGGCTTAAAAATCGGATCGGCATTGAATACATTACTGATCCTAAAGAGTTTCCAAAAGTTGAAGATAAGTTTCTAGCTGAACTATTCACCAATCAAATCGAGGAAAAACTAGCCAAAGAATTAGGTGTAGATGACGTTACTGTCTATTTTAAATTTAAACCGATTCCAAGGATCTGGATTCAAACCCCAGAAATGAATGGCAACTGGGTACGCGAGCCATTAAAAACCTATGCCAACTACAGCGTTGAACTGATCGCAACGTGGCTATTTGGTGTGCCGATTCTTTCTTCGATTATTATCCTTATTTTGGTTCGTCAGATGAATCGTCCATTACGACGACTACAAAATGCGGCGAATACCTACAGTAAGACGGGCAAAGCCCCTTATTTAGATACCAATCACGGCCCACTGGAGATTCGTCAGGTCAATCAAGCCTTTAATCATATGGTGTATACGCTTGAGCAGACCGAACGTGATCGTCAAATCATGCTTGCAGGTATCTCACATGACTTACGTACACCACTAACACGTATCCGTCTCACCGCGGAAATGTTACCTGATGAGTTTCTGCGTGAAGGTCTGGTATACGATGTCGATGATATGGATGCGATCCTAAATCAATTCATCTCGTATATGCGTGATGGTTCGGATGAGGAACTCAGCGACACCAATATCAATACTTTATTGCAAGAACTGGTAGTACAATTCCAGCCACTCGATATCCAATTCGAGATGCAAGAGTTGCCGATTATTCCTGCACGCAGCTTGTCATTAAAACGATTGATTGCAAATTTATTGAATAATGCTAAACGCTATGGCTCAGAACCAATTGAACTATCAGCAAGCCATGTCGATGACCATATTCTGATTACTGTTGCGGATCATGGTGAGGGTATTCCACCAGATCAAGTTGAAGAACTGATGCAACCTTTCGTTCGTGGTAATTCGGCACGAACAATCCAAGGTAGTGGGCTCGGATTGGCAATCGTGAAACGAATTGTGGATATTCACCAAGGTCAGATCAATATTCGTAACCGTGAACAAGGTGGTTTAGAAGTGGTCATTTCATTACCGATCCCATCACCTGAATCAGATGAACCACAAAGTAATACCATTGATAAAATTAGACAAACACTAACGGGGCATTTTTAATCAGACAATTTCTGATCAAATATATTGTTATTCACCTTAGACCTTAGCCTAAATTCAATACACTTTTCACATTTTAGGTCTAAAATCCATTGCTGATATAAAGCAACATTGAGAATGGATGATGTCACTAAGTCGCATTCGCCTTCACAGCCTACATAACAAAGTTATGAGTGCTGATGAGGCTTCCAACTTTATTGAAAATGATATGACAGTTGGCATGAGCGGTTTCACGCGTGCAGGTGAGGCAAAAGCCGTTCCACAAGCACTGGTCAATCGTGCCAAAAAAAATCCGTTAAAAATCACATTAATTACCGGTGCAAGTTTAGGCAACGATTTAGACAAGCAGTTGACTGAAGCAGGTGTATTGGCGCGTCGTATGCCATTCCAAGTGGATAGTACATTACGTCGTGCCATCAATCATGGTGAAGTCATGTTTGTCGACCAGCATTTGTCTGAAACTGTTGAACAAATGCGTAATCAACAGCTTAAACGTCCAGATATTGCCATCATCGAAGCAGTTGCGATTACTGAACAGGGGCATATTGTCCCGACCACGTCTGTAGGTAATTCAGCAAGTTTTGCGATTTTTGCAGAAAAAGTAATTGTCGAAATCAATACCTCATTAAGTGAGAACTTTGAAGGCTTACACGATATTTATATCCCAACCTATCGTCCAACACGTACGCCAGTACCATTAACTCAAGTGGATGATCGTATTGGCTCTACAGCGATTCCGATTGATCCCGCTAAAATTGTAGGGATCGTTTTCAATGATACGGCGGACTCTCCATCCACAGTGACCGCACCAGATGTAGAAACACAGGCGATTGCCAATCACCTAATTTCATTCTTTGAAAAAGAAGTTGAAGCGGGGCGTTTGACTAAAAATTTAGGGCCATTACAAGCTGGCATCGGTTCAATCGCCAACGCTGTGCTCACTGGTCTAAAAGATTCTCCGTTTGAAGATTTAGTCATGTACTCAGAAGTGCTTCAAGACTGTACTTTTGAACTCATTGATGCAGGGAAAATCAAGTTTGCCTCAGGCAGCTCGATTACGCTATCAGCAAAATGCGGTGAGCGTGTTTTTGGTCATTTGGAACAATACAAAGACAAGTTGGTATTGCGCCCCCAAGAAATTTCAAACCATCCAGAAATCGTACGACGTTTAGGCATTATTGGGATCAATACTGCGCTTGAGTTTGACATTTATGGAAACGTAAACTCAACGCATGTTTGCGGTACAAAAATGATGAATGGAATTGGCGGTTCAGGCGATTTTGCACGTAATGCACACTTGGCTATTTTTGTGACCAAGTCCATTGCTAAAGGCGGTGATATTTCGTCAATTGTTCCAATGGCAAGCCACGTCGATCATTGTGAACATGATGTAGATATTTTAGTGACCGAGCAAGGATTAGCAGATTTGCGAGGCTTAGCACCACGTGAACGTGCTCGCGTGATTATCGATCATTGCGTACATCCACTGTATCAAGCAGCATTGAATGACTATTTTGATCGTGCTTGTGAGCGTGGCGGGCATACGCCTCATATTTTGCGTGAAGCGCTGTCATGGCATGCCAACTTTGAAGAAACAGGTCATATGCTCAACGCTTCTCAAGTCGCTAAAACAGCTTAAAAACAACCTCTACAATAAAGAAGTCGCTACATAGCGACTTCTTTTGTATTTAGCGTTATTCGATAGCATTCACCCTCGAAATCATCAACAAAACCAACAAACTTAGAGTTTACTGCATCTATAAACAGATACACGCTTATAAAATCTCAACAATCCGATAACTTGCCTGAGCAATCGGCTTAAGTTGATCATGCATTTGATAAACTTTGACATCATAAGTACCTATTTGCCATCCGGTTGGAGGCGCAGCACTTACCCAGTTTTGGGAAACATCTTGGGTAATCTTTCGTGGCGTAAACATCAACACTTCGCCAGTGTCACGGTTTAACCAACGAATAAATATTTGCTCATCCGCGGGGAACTTACCCAAAGTATCAAAATGCGCAAAAATACTCTGATTTGAATGGATCTGACTCAAATCCTCAGAGATTTGCGGCATCACAGGGGTACGTCCTAACACTAAACGACCAGATAAAGTCTGTTGATCATTATGCGAACTCAATTCTTCTAAAGCCCGTTGAGCAAACAATTTTTTATTTTGGATCGCAGTGAAATCCTGTTTGGGAAAAGCTTTATTTAAATATTCATCGATTTGCTGTTCAGATGCATGTTCAATAATCTTAGACACTTGTTCGCGTTGCTGCTCTGACAAGGTCTTAATTGATGATGCTGCGCTGTTGGTTATCGGTGATGGCACTGAAGCGACGATTGCTTGTAAATCGTTAACGACCATCGATGTACTCTTTGCATGTTTATCGAGTGGCGCAGATGAAGGGATGATTTGCTTAAAATCAGCCACTAAATACCCTAGACCAAAGCCAACGACTAAGAACAAAATATATAAATACTTTTCCATGATGGACCCCAAAATTAAAGGTGAGCGCGTCACCTTTAATTTTCATCAATATATTTAATGAGTAAGTTAGCTACAGCTCACTTTAATGCCATTTAATACGGCGCTACCCTTACTAAATGTTGCGCCTTCAGCAATTACTTTCTGTTTGGTATGACCTATGCCTGTTAGCATTTTCAATGCAGTTCCAGAACAGACATTGGTTTGTTGCGCGTTACCAATGGTTGCGATACATCCATTTTCAGTCGCTTTGACTGTGCCAGCCCCTGTGACACACTGTGCAGTAATCACAGCACCCGGTGTTGAGGTCTCACAGGCGGTACAATCGTTATTATTTTCACACGCATTGGCGGCAGACTGCGATTTACAAACATAGGTCACCCCATTTTTAGTAATGGTTTTAGAGAAAGAAGAGTTAAAATCATCACCATCTCCTCCTCCACATGCCGTTAAAGCACCTAACAATAATGCAGCAGTCGCTAATTTGATTTTGGATAACATATTAAGGCCTTTATCATTTTATCTAATTAAAAGTTTTGTTTGTTTGAGTTGTTGCACTCAAGTTTTTAATTCCGCACGCTTATTATTTTTTGAATTCACATCGTTTCACATAAGCATACTCAGCGAAATACAAGCCGAAGATTAGCTCAAAGATACATGATTAATCAACAAAATAAATTAATCAAATGGTTAAAAATCATTTTTCTAATTCAGTCAAAGCAATAAAAAAACCCCAAACTTTCGTTTGGGGTTTTTTGAATATGGTGGCGTGACCCAGGATCGAACTGGGGACACACGGATTTTCAATCCGTTGCTCTACCGACTGAGCTATCGCGCCAATGGCGTGTATTAAGCCGTATCTAGCCAAAATAGTCAATCAATATCATGAGCTTTTGATTTAAATGCTTATTTTTCAGACAAGCACTAGGCAAAAAAAATCCCTGATGGGATCAGGGATTGAAATTTGAATCTATGGTGGCGTGACCCAGGATCGAACTGGGGACACACGGATTTTCAATCCGTTGCTCTACCGACTGAGCTATCGCGCCAAAGTGGGCGTATTAAACAATGTTTGTCAAAATCCGTCAAGTATATTTATGGATTTTTCGATTGAGCGCTTAATTTTACTGCAACCCATTATCCAAGCGATTTAAATTTTACCAATATGCGATAAGCAACGATGGATTGCACCACACCCTGGTTCAAATAATTTCACCCCTTGTTCTTCCTCTATACGACACACCTCTTCTACAAGGCGTTCTGCCACACCACGACCACGATTTGCAGGATGCACCACCACATATTCCAAAACACGGCTTTCACCTTGTCCTGTCACCCAAATTGCACCTATAATTTTGCTGTTAAATTCAGCGGTATAAACTGTGGTATATTGCTGTAGATTTTGTTCAAGTTGCTCCATTGCATCTTGCCCATCACCAAACTCTGGGCTGGTGTCATAAAGTCGCTCTAGCTGGGTGCGAATTCCTAGATTTTCTAGTGAACTGTAAGCATGTACGCTAATAGGCATTGATTAACCCTCCTGAGCAAACTATGATGCTGTCACTTTTTCGTCACAGCGAAACTATTGGTTTTTAATTCAATCATTTTTGACGTTTTTTGAGGAACGTGTCCATGACGCAACGTATCAGTGAAGTGGTAAGAAATACCAACGAAACAAAAATTCGAGTTCGTCTCAATCTCGATGGTACTGGTCAAGGCACACTCAACACTGGAGTTCCATTTTTAGACCATATGATTGATCAAATCAAGCGCCATGGTCTATTTGATATCGATATTCATTGCGATGGCGACTTAGAAATCGATGATCACCATACTGTTGAAGATTGTGGAATCACCTTGGGACAAGCCTTTGCTCAAGCGTTAGGCGATAAAAAAGGTTTAAAACGCTACGGTCATTTTTATGCACCTTTAGATGAAGCCTTATCTCGTGTTGTGGTGGATCTTTCTGGTCGCCCTGGTTTGTTTATGGATATTCCATTTACTCGCGCACGTATCGGAACATTTGATGTCGATTTATTTTCAGAATTTTTCCAAGGTTTTGTCAATCACGCACTGATGACCTTGCATATTGATAACCTGAAAGGTAAAAACAGCCACCACCAAATTGAAAGCGTGTTTAAAGCATTGGCACGTGCGTTGCGTATGGCATGTGAAGTAGACCCTCGTGCAGAAAATACCATTGCGTCAACCAAAGGTAGTTTGTAATGACTCGTATTGCTTTACTTGACTATGGCATGGGCAATTTACATTCTGCTGCGAAAGCACTCGAACATGTCGGTGCAACTGTTGATGTCACTAATGATCCTAAGTTAGTTGCGAAAGCAGATAAAATCGTATTTCCAGGTGTAGGCGCAATGCGTGACTGTATGCAAGGCATGCACGAAGCTGGAATTGATGAAGTGGTCCGTCAGGCTGCTTTTAACAAGCCTATTCTCGCAATTTGTGTAGGCATGCAAGCCTTATTGCAAACATCAGAAGAAAATGGTGGTGTGGATGCACTTGGAATTTTTGATGGTGTGGTGAAGCATTTTCCAGAAATGCCAAACTTAAAAGTCCCTCACATGGGTTGGAATCAAGTACATCAACTTGACCCAAGCCATCCGATGTGGAACAACATCGAACAAGATGCGCGTTTTTATTTTGTCCATAGTTATTATGTTGAACCAAATGACTCGTCAGTGATTGCGGCAACTTGTGATTATGGGGTGAACTTCTGTACTGCGATTCACAAAGACAATTTATTTGCCACTCAATTCCACCCTGAAAAGAGTCATACCGCTGGTTTGCAGTTGTTGAAAAACTTTGTGGAATGGAAGATTTAATTCTTTTCAAAATATTTTTTAAATATTCAAAATCAAGCCACTTTATGTCGGCTTGATTTTTTTATAGGCTTTTGTATTTATTTTCAATTATTTTTTGCTTATTATGCAAACGCTTTGAATAAAAACCAAATAAGTTATCTTTTAAAAATTTAATTTTAAAAAATCAGCGACTACAGGAAAATAAAATGTCATCTCAACTTCAAACAAATGATTCGGGTTTTAGTGCAAGTGGACGTTTTGGCCGACTATCTTATTTAGGCTGGAATATGTTACTCACAGTCTTCGTATTCATTTTAGGTATTATCGCTGCAATATTTATCCCTGCTTTTGATACTTCATCAACAAGTTCAGCTATATATATATTAGGTGGACTCTTTGTTATTGTTTACATAGCCATGATCTACTTAAGCTTCGTTTTTTCAATTCGCCGTTTACATGACCGCAATCAAACAGGCTGGCTATCACTTTTAATGCTTATCCCATTAATAAACTTCTTATTTTTCATTTATTTAATTTGTGCGAAGGGCAACCCAGATTCTAATACATATGGCGCTCCTCGTATCACGAAAGGGTGGGAAAAAGTATTAGCATGGATATATATTATCCTTTTACCACTTAGTATTGTATTTTTAGCGGCTACTGCAATCCCAGCTTATCAAAGTTATGTTGAGCGAAGCCAACAAATTCAAATGCAATATCAACAGTACGACGCTGAATAACATTCTTTATCACCACTTCACCCAGCCAAGCTATGATGCTTGGCTTTTTTATGAACACAAATTCTAAAGAAAGATGCAGTCGTCTAACATCCAAAGCTTAGCGATTGAACAATACTTTGCTAATATGTAGCCAATTTAAACTCCATGATGACGCAAGGAGCGAAAGCATGCTAATCATCCCTGCAATTGACCTGAAAGATGGCAAATGTGTTCGTTTAAAACAAGGTCGTATGGAAGACGATACCGTTTTCTCTGATGATCCTGTCGCAACAGCACAGCACTGGGTCAATGAAGGTGCACGTCGATTACACTTAGTTGATTTAAATGGTGCTTTCGCAGGTACACCGATTCATAAACCAGTTGTCGAAGCGATTGCGCGTGCACAACCTGAACTCCCGATTCAAATCGGTGGTGGTATTCGTTCACTTGAAACCATTGAACACTATCTTGATGCGGGCGTAACTTTTGTCATTATTGGGACAAAAGCAGTGAAAGAGCCTGAGTTTGTTGAAGAAGCATGTAAACGCTTTGCAGGTCATATCATTGTGGGTATTGATGCAATCAATGGCATGGTCGCAACTGATGGTTGGGCAAATGTCACCGATGTAAAAGCCACTGATTTAGCAAAACGTTTTGCAGATGCCGGTGTATCTAGCATCGTTTACACTGATATTGCACGTGATGGCATGATGCAAGGGGTCAACGTAGAGCAAACCGTGAACCTAGCGCAATATTCTGGCTTACCGGTGATCGCTTCAGGCGGTGTAACCAACCTCGATGATGTGCGTAATTTAAAAGGCCAAAAAGGCATTTTAGGTGCGATCACAGGCCGTGCAATTTATGAAGGTACATTAAGCCTTCGTGATGCTCAGTTATTGTTGGATGAAGATCGTTTATAATTGATCAAGAGCTCTAGTGATTTAAATAATGGCTAGAGCTTTTTAAGCTTAAATGTTATCCTTGTACCGATTTTTATCTTACTCTCTAATTTTATAATGACACTTACGCCACCCTAGTTTTTACAGCCCCCTTTTGTAAATAACTCATCACTGTCTAGTGATGTGGTGTAGTCGTGTGTTTGTTATATATCACATCACTAGCCTTTTATATTTTTAATGAAATAGGCTATTTCTATGTTTTCCAATGTACGAGAACAATGGTTCTCTAATATCCGTGGCGATGTGCTGGCGGGTCTTGTGGTCGGCTTGGCCTTGATCCCTGAAGCGATTGCATTTTCCATCATCGCGGGTGTCGATCCCAAAATTGGTTTATACGCTTCTTTTTGTATCGCAGTCGTCATCTCATTTGTCGGTGGACGACCGGGTATGATCTCCGCTGCCACAGGTGCAATGGCCTTACTCATGGTCACTTTAGTCAAAGAGCATGGTTTAGAATATTTACTTGCTGCCACCATCCTGACTGGAGTGATTCAAATCATTGCGGGTTATTTAAAACTGGCAAAGTTAATGCGATTTGTCTCCAAATCTGTGGTGATTGGCTTTGTGAATGCGCTTGCTATTCTCATTTTTATGGCACAGCTTCCTGAACTGATTAATGTGACTTGGTATGTATACGCCTTAGTTGCATTTGGTTTAGCAATCATCTATTTATTTCCTTTACTGCCGAAAATCGGCAAATTAATTCCTTCTCCTTTGATGTGTATCATCATCATTACCCTGATCGCGATTAGCTTCGGTATTGATGTTCGCACCGTTGGGGATATGGGGCAATTACCAGATACCCTTCCAGTGTTTTTGTTACCTGATATCCCTTTAAACCTTGAAACATTGACGATCATCTTGCCTTATTCAATTGCACTTGCAGCCGTGGGTTTACTTGAGTCGATGATGACTGCCACAATTGTGGACGAAATGACAGATACGCCGAGTGATAAATTCCAAGAATGTAAAGGTCAAGGTATTGCCAATATTGCTTCGGGTTTTATGGGTGGTATGGCGGGATGTGCCATGATTGGTCAATCCATGATTAACGTCAAATCAGGTGGCTTAACACGATTATCTACATTTTCAGCTGGTGTTTTCCTTCTGATTTTGGTGGTATTTATTAGTGATTGGCTGAAAGTTATTCCAATGGCGGCCTTGGTTGCTGTCATGATTATGGTCTCAATCAGTACCTTTGAATGGAAGTCGCTCACCAGTTTTAAAGAAAATCCGCAAAGCAGTAACATTGTGATGATCGCAACCGTGATCGTTGTTGTGGCAACCCATAATCTTGCACTTGGGGTACTTACTGGTGTGCTGCTTTCTGCCTTGTTCCTTGCCAATAAATTGGAAAATGATATTCGTGTAGAACGCCACCTCGAAGGCTCAACTCGTGTTTATGATCTCAAAGGACAGATCTTTTTCAGCTCCGCAGAAAAGTTCATGCAGGGTTTTGACTTTAAAGAAAATATCAATGACGTCATTATTGATTTAACCCATTCTCATATTTGGGATGTCACCTCTGTGGCAATGTTGGATTCTGTGGTCAATAAGTTCCAAAGAAACGGGGTCAATGTCACAGTACGAGGGTTGAATGAAGCCAGTTCAATCATGATTGATAAATATGGTACGCATGCAAAAATTTAATTCTTATCTTCCCCAAATGGCGCTGATTTTGATTACCGTCATTTGGGGCGGGACATTTCTAGCGGTGCAATATGCACTGAATTTTAGTACGCCAATGTTTTTTGTTGGCTGTCGCTTTGCAGTGGCGGCATTCGCAATCCTCCTGATTTCATTAAAATCAATGACAGGCTTAACCTTAAAAGAAACCTTTGCAGGTACAGCAATTGGAGTCATGATCGCAATTGGCTATGGAACACAAACCATTGGTTTGCAAAGTATACTCAGTAGTGAATCCGCCTTTTTGACGGCATTGTATGTTCCTTTAGTCCCAATTTTAATGTGGATTATTTTTCAGAAGCGTCCTGCTTTGATGACATGGATCGGCACCGCCTTGGCATTTATCGGTTTGGTGTTGCTAACCGGTAATGGTTTTTCGAGTATCACCTTGAGTTATGGGCAAGTCCTGACCTTGATCTGTGCATTTGTGATTGCCTTAGAAATTATCTTGATTGGCTTTTTTGCTGGCAAGGTCAATTTAAGACGTGTCACTGTTGTCCAACTCATCGTTGCCTCGGTTTTGTCATTTGCTTGCATGCCGCTTGTGGGTGAACATCAACTTCCTGCATTTTCATGGCCACTGGTCTTTATTGCCGTTGGCTTAGGACTTGCAAGCGCATTGATTCAATTTGTTATGAACTGGGCGCAAAAAATGGTTGATCCAACACGTGCTGCGATCATTTATGCGGGTGAACCCGTTTGGGCAGGGTTATTTGGACGCATTGCTGGCGAACGTTTACCACTGTTGGCTTTGTTTGGTGGATTACTCGTAGTTCTAGGTGTATTGATCAGTGAATTGAAATTTAAATTCTTTGAAAATAAAAAAGAGAGCTAAAAAGCTCTCTTCACCAATTCTTCAATTAAAAATAAATTACGAATACATTGGTTTATTATCATTGAGTGCGATCAAACCACGAATGGCACGATACACAATCCAAACCCATGCGACGAACACCACAGCAAACGCGAATGTAACCGCAGAAAGTGCAACACCTGCAAATACGTTCGGATTATCACCTGTAAAAAACAGGAAAAGGAACGGAATAAAGGCGATAATATTCCATGCAAGATACCACCAAAAAGTGCGGATCTGCCATGTAAAATGACTCTCAAAAATTGAGCCTTGCACATCACGACGTTTGACATAGTTAATGATCAAAGCCACGATTGCTAACAAACCACCAGTAAAAATCGCAATAATATAAAGAACATAAAGAATTAAGGTCAAGGTGCGATTCGGATCTTGATCAACAGAATAATTCATTTTTTATTTCTCCAGGACGAACCAACTCCCCTTAATTTAGTAAAAAACATTAAGAGGAGAAATTAACCAACATATCAACAATATATGAAAAGCTATGGTACAGAAATATATCTGACGAAACGGTTGTTTTTGTGTTTTATGTCTCAGTTTTTGCTGAGCGTACCAACCAGCGCACCATCCACCCAAAGCATCGACAATATGTAAAGTCTGTTCAGGTACACGACGATTGCCCAACTGCGCCGCTTCTTTATCTTGAGCATATAGCCAATAACTTAGTGCATTCATCAAGCTCACAAACAGTAAGCTATATGGCGGCAACCATTTGGCTAAACTGGCAATTACCATAAAGCAAATATAGACCAAGATTCCAATTTTCATCGGTGTCCATGTCTGTTTCTGCTGAGATTTGGTCGGTGCTGCCTTATGCTCAATCACTTGCGATGCTTTCAAATAAGTGACTTGTTGTGCACGATAACGCCCACGTTCATCCAAAATCACAAGGTATTCCAACGCACAACCAACGATAGGACGAGGCCCAGGACGAGCAAAATCTTTGATATGTAAAAAAACATGATCTTTAAATGCATCATTGGGTTGAATAAAGCCATAGCCTTTGTCATCAAACCATTCCACTAAACGTCCTTGATCTCGCATGACTTCTCCCTAAGCTGTGATCTGTTGTAAACGGTCTTGCAACATCATGCGCATTTCCATTGGATCTTTTTGCAAAATATCGCCACCTGTACGTCCATGTGCTGCATTTTTTTGCGCAACTTGCAAACGCATACTCCAAAAACGACATGCAGCCATCGCCAAAAATACATCTAAACACGCTTTCTCATCGTGGGTGAGCTCACGAATCATTTGATAAGCTTGCAAGAATGCGTCGGCTTTAGCTTGATCAAGATGAACTTGCGGATAGGCAGTACAAAAGTCATTGATACTAATCGCAATATCAAATAGCCATTCATCCTGATTCAACTCATAAAAATCTAAAATACCCTGTAATTGATTGCCTTCAAACAGCGTATTGTCTCGAAACAAATCTGAATGAATAAAACCTATTGGTCGATCTGGATGCTGCTGAGTAATGTCTGCAAATTGTTGAAAAACCTGCGCCAATAAGTCCTGATCCGCTTGATTCATGTGAGGTTGCAACTGTTCAGCAACGTCAGTCCAATACTGATGATTGCGATTAAAATCACGCACTAAAGGAAAATTTTTTAAAGCCAAATGCATTTTTGCTTGTGCTTGAGCGATCGCTTGAATCTGTTCTATCGTGGCATCTTCGGGATGTACGCCCATCAAACGAGGTGCAATTTGGGCGGGTTTATTTGCAATACTATGAATCGCTTGACCATGGTGCTTGAGTGGTACCGCGACAGCGACACCAGCCTCACCCAAGCAGTCCAATACAGGGACCAACTCACCCGCACCTTCCGCATCTAACTCTTCAAACACCGTTAACACATATTGCTTTTGTGTTTGATCCACCAAAAAATAATTGGTGTTTTGAATACCGCCTTGGATTGGAATCAGATCAATCACTGCCAAACCATAAGGCTCAGCAAAGGCTTGAACTTCATCTAAACTCAACGGGGTATAAACCGACATGGAAAACCTGCAAAAAATAGCTGTGAAGTTTGATAGAATACCCTTTCCCACCATGAAGGTGTAGCACCTAAGTCGGTCTCCTTTCTTTATTGGCGATTTTTTGGAAAATTTTATGCTCGCAAAACGTATTATCCCTTGCTTAGATGTTGATAATGGTCGAGTCGTCAAAGGCGTTCAATTCCTTGATATTCGTGATGCAGGTGATCCTGTAGAAGTTGCTCGTCGTTATAACGAACAAGGTGCCGACGAAATTACCTTTTTAGATATTACTGCCACCCATCATGGACGTGATACGACTTATCGTACCGTAGAGCGAATGGCAGAAAGCGTCTTCGTTCCTTTAACTGTAGGCGGTGGTGTCCGTAAAGTTGAGGATATTCGCTTATTGCTCAACGCAGGTGCGGATAAAGTCAGTATTAACTCAGCGGCGGTGTTTACCCCAGAGTTTGTTCAAGAAGCATCACAACGTTTTGGTGCACAATGCATCGTGGTCGCAATCGATGCAAAGCAAACAGGCGAAAATAAGTGGGAAATCTTTACCCATGGCGGCCGCAAGCCAACAGGTATCGATGCCATTGAATGGGCGGTCAAAATGGCAGACTTCGGTGCGGGTGAGTTGTTAATTACCAGTATGGATGCTGATGGCACTAAAGCAGGCTATGATATTGCCTTGATGCGCCAAATTAATGATCGTGTCAGCATTCCAACCATTGCTTCTGGTGGCGTTGGAAACTTACAACATTTAGCAGATGGGATTTTAAAAGGCGGCGCAGATGCAGTATTGGCAGCCTCTATTTTTCACTTTGGTCAACATACTATTCCAGAAGCGAAACAATATCTGGCTGATCAAGGCATTGAAATGCGTTTATAAGCATTAAAGTGATAAACAGCAGCCTCCCAGCATGATCGCTTGGGAGGTTTTTTATTCGAGAAATTTTAGTCAAAAAAATACCTTGCTATGCAAGGTATAGAAACTGCGTTTATTCAACGCCAGAGGGTAACTTCAACAACAATAACACTGGATTAATCTGAAACATTCACGCTGCTTGTACTAACATAGCGATAATCAAGTGGTAAATATTGACAGTAAAACCCTATATTATTGACAATTCACGACATAAGCACATGGTCATCATCATATTTTATCCCAAATACCCTCTTTGCATTTTTCATCAAGATGCCACCGATACTGTTTCAGTGTCCTTTACCTGAGCGGTAGTCACTAATTTCGGCTTTTGCTCCACCCATTTAGCAGGAAAAATGGATTCAATCGCTTGCGTTAGTACTTTAGAAATAGGCGCTGGCAATGGCAAGCCAAGTGGATTGGCTTCTTTTAAATCAGCAGAAGATACCACCCGCGTTCCCATGACGTAGTCAAACCAAGGACGTGTCACACACCAATTGGCATCTTGATTTGAATTCATATGATGATCATAGTGCCAAGGAATGGTACGTCGTGCCCAATCTGGCTCTAAATGCGCACGACGATGTACATAATAATAATTCCCAGCGCTATAAAGTGCAGCGAGTGACATTCCTTTTGAAAATGGATAGAACGCCACACTTGCCACTCCAGCCACAACGGCCAAGGACATCACTTCGTTACGTGTGCGCCAATGTTCAAATCCTTGTACATAGCATTCATCCGAAAATTCCTGTTTACGGACTTCACGATGATGTGCCCAGTGTGATTCCATGCTTTTTGGTACAGGGCTATAACGTGGCTGTCCTGGTCGATGAACACCATGCAAAATATATTTATGTGCAAACCACTCAAATGCATTGGCAACTGCCAAACCTGCGATGAACCCCTTGAACATGGTTTTCTCCTGATATTTCCTTCTTCTTATTTAAGATATAAATTTTTATAGGCGAAGTATTGACGATACGATATATTAATATTGACAAAACACGACAAGATGGGAACGGACAGGATGTCTCAACTCAAAAACTATACAGGTTCTGTTTTCGGTGGTTTAGGGCATTTATTAAAAGCCTACTGTGAAGCGAAACATATCGCTATTCCAGAACAATTACAGCGTGTTCAAAATCAAGAACGCTTCGACTATGTCATTTGGCGAGATTTGCTGGAAGACCTCAATCGCATACATCCCACCACCGCCTTAGGGCTGGAAATCGCTGAATATGTTCAGCCCAAACATTTAGGCATCATTGCTTATCTGGCACTGTCATGTGAAAACCTAGGCGAAGCGTTGGCTCGTTATCATGATTTTCATCGTCTTATTTATGATGGTAGTCCCTTGATTGTAGAGTTTGATCATCCTTATGCATCTATCCGTTGGGAAGCACCAGAGCCTCACCCCACCCAACTTACAGATGAAATTGCGATTGCCTTAATGGTGCAATTTCTCAAATTATTTATGTCTGGCGAAACAATTCATTTACACGAAGTTCATTTCGTCAATATTGCACCCAAGAACATACATATTTACGAGCAATATTTCCGTTGTAAAGTCCGCTTTGAACAACCGAAAACACAGCTTCTTTTACCCGTGACCGAAGCATTTAAACCGCTAAAAACAGGTGATCACACACTACAGCAATTGTTATTGCAACAAGCCCAAGCCTTATTGGAAAAGCTTCCGAACTCCACACAACTCGACCAACGTTTACAGCATGCCATTTTGACCGGTCTGCAAAAGGACCAATATCAAATTGACTTTATTGCTGAAAAGCTAGGGCTTTCAGTTCGACAGCTACAACGACACTTGCAACAGCAAGACACCACTTTTCAAGAGCGTGTCCAGCAAGTTCGCTTTATGTTGGCAACAGAATATTTAAAAGACCCCCACCTTAGTCTGCAAGAAATCGCCTTATTACTTTGTTATTCGGAACAAAGTGCTTTTCAACGTGCTTTTAAGCTTTGGACAGGGAAAACACCGCAACAGTGGCGGAACAACAACACAATTTACAATTCGTAATAAAACTCAATTCAAACTTACGGTTTCACAACTGTTCATTGTTTTTACAGCATTTATACAAGAGCGTAGAACCTGTGTGAATTAATTCACATTTTTTTCACAGGTCATCAGAAAATCCATAATAAATTTTTTGGATGTTTTTTTATTTTTTATACATGGTTTGGTGATAACAATGAACAAATATTTAGCAGAATTTCTAGGTACCTTTTGGCTTGTTTTTGGTGGTTGTGGTAGTGCTGTTTTAGCAGCAGCTTATCCAGAACTTGGTATTGGCTTTGCGGGCGTAGCACTTGCATTCGGTCTTACTGTATTAACAGGTGCATATGCATTTGGGCATATTTCTGGAGGACATTTTAACCCTGCTGTCAGCGTTGGCTTGTGGGTGGGTGGTCGTTTTGAAGCCAAAGAACTTGCACCATATATTATTTCACAAGTGATTGGTGCAACAGTTGCAGCCTTGGTGCTTTACATCATTGTCCAAGGTCAAGCTGGCTTTGCAGGTACAGGTGGTTTCGCGAGTAATGGTTTTGGTGATTTATCCCCAAATAATTTCTCACTCGGCTCAGCCTTTATTATCGAGGTGGTATTAACTGCATTCTTCTTAATCATCATTATGGGAGCAACTGATCGTCGTGCACCTGCTGGCTTTGCACCTATCGCGATTGGTTTGGCATTAACCTTAATTCACTTAATCAGTATTCCAGTGACCAATACATCTGTAAACCCTGCACGTAGTACAGGGGTTGCTTTCTTTGCCGAAACAGCGGCGTTAGGTCAACTTTGGTTATTCTGGGTTGCCCCAATTATCGGTGCTGTGATTGGTGCTGTGATCTATAAATTGGTTGGACGTGAAAATAACTAAATCATGATGAAGTTCCAACAATTTATGATTAAAAAATGCCTCCTTTAAAAGGAGGCATTTTTATTGTGCTTATAAAAATGGATTATCTATTTCCTTTTCAGGCAAACGCTCAATCTTTTCGGGTAAGTCGTCTTTCTCTAATGCGATGACCACATCATTGATGAACTGCTGTAGTGCTTTTGCTGTTTGCAATCCCACCTGATCTTTGGTGATCTGCAAATTCCCATACAAACTGACGCAATCCACCTGATTTTCCAAAGTCAGATCATCAATCACCGAAGATTCATTGCCATTTTCAAACGGTTTAAACATTTCAGCCTCACATTGTTATTTTATTTGAGATAGCCTGCGCTGTGCATTCTTGCTTTGCAAGTGATCCTACATTATCTCAACACTTGTAAAAAATACTGCACCAGCATATCCACCAACTGTCGAATAACTTCTTGCTTTGCTTCCTCATCTATTGACGACACTGGGCGTTCAGCCGTTAGCGTTGAGTTATTCGTAAACTGACGTTGTTGTGCCTGAATACTATCTGCACTGGCATCTTCTGCGCATTGGCTTTGACCATCCCAATGCAAATACTTCAACTCGCTCTGTGCTTTGACCTGCTGTGCTGAGGTAGGTAATTGATAGACATTACGCTTCTGTTGTTCTGTTAATTGGGGAAATAGGTTAATGCCTAATTTCTCTTCCAAATAACACACACTGACTACTTTTACCTGTAGCGAATTATTATTCGGAGCATAATACGCCCCAATAATCCCCTGCTTCGGCAAATACACCGCTTTATAAACTGCAGTTGGAACAATGACACCATTACCAATGGTTTTTAGTCTTTGCCCTTCAAATACTGGGCCTGTAATCACATAAGCATCTTTATGCTGCTTACTCACCACTGCACGTACTGCTTCCTCAACTTTACGCCAAACTTCCTGATTATTTTTAGGCGCTTGCGGTACCATATTTGCCAAGGAAAAACTATCGTACTGCGCGGCCTTATTATTCATATCGCCGTTTGGTGCCATATGTCCACGGTCATAACCTGAACCACGATAGTCTGATAGCAAAGCACGATGACGTTCCGCTACACGTGTTTCTTCATGGAAATTGTCTTCACGTTTGATTTTGATACTCAAACGTTCTGGGGTCAGATAGGCTGCTGACCAAAGTGGTGTTTTGGACACCCCTGAATACATCACATTAAAATCATTAAAACACAGTGCATAACTGTCTTTTTGCAAACTGGCTTTGCTGAGTAAGGGCGGAACATCACGATAAAATTGCTTTAAACAAGTGGGATTACCACTGCTTTGCAAGGGAATAAATTTGGCAATTTTTTCATTGCCAAAAGCTATCGCAAAACTACTTGTTGCAAGCAGCGCTAATACGATCTTTCCAAAATTTTGGCTCAAAAAAGCGAATTTCGCTTTACTCTTCCTGCTCGTTCTTCTTGCCATAACCATATCAAAATCAACATGAACGCGCAGCTTATCAAGTCAAACCCTTACTGTACATTGAACAGCGGCTTAGAACGACACTTTATGTCGTAAATCTGAACACTCAATCATCAAACATAAAAAATGGCACCCGATGGTGCCATTTTTATCGATCCAAGTTTAGATTTCGATCTGACTTCCTAACTCAACCACACGGTTGGTTGGAATCTGATAAAAGTCGCTGACTGGACTGGTATTACGTTGCATCGAAATAAACAGCTTTTCGCGCCAAGGAGACATTCCGTCACCCACCGTATGTACAATACGATCTCGTGAAATAAAGAAACTCATTTGCATCATATCAAACTCAAAATCAAGCTCTTGATATGCTTGTTCTAACGCATTTGGAATATTTGGTTGATCTTTAAAACCATAATACATATAGATACGATAGAAATGATCATCGAGTTTCTCGACTTTGATTCGATCTTCTCGTGCCACATATGGAATATCTTGGGTATATACCGTAACGATTACATTGCGTTCATGCAGTACTTTATTGTGCTTAATATTATGCAACATCGCATGAGGCACAATATTTGGCGTTCCTGTCAAAAAGATCGCTTCACCTGGAACAAATTGTGTTTCCTTGCTCATTCCAATACTTTTGATGAACAATTCAATCGATAAAGCATTTGTCTCCATGCGCTTGAAAACAATCTCACGACCACGCTTCCATGTCATCAAAATGGTATAGACCACCGCACCAATTAAAATTGGCACCCAACCTCCTGCCAAGATTTTTAATGAAGTTGATGCAACAAAAACTAAGTCCAATAGTAAAAATGGGATGGCCAGCAATGCCACTTTCCACCATGACCAACGCCAAACACCATATGCCAAAGTCGAGATCAGAATGGTGCCACACAACATGGTCATGGTCACCGCGACACCATAAGCACTGGCTAATTCGGTACTACTTTCAAAAAGTAAAATCAAAATGAAGACCGAAATAAACAACACCCAGTTGATAAATGGCAAATAAATCTGACCTTGCTCCACATCAGAGGTGTGATGCACGGTTAATCTCGGTAAATAACGGAGTTGCATCGCCTGATTGGCAACTGAAAATACCCCCGTGATCACCGCTTGAGATGCAATAACCGCGGCAGCCGTTGCCAATCCAATCATCGGGAATAACGCCCAATCTGGAACCAAAAGGTAGAATGGATTTTCAATTGCTGCTGGATTACGCAGTAGTAATGCACCTTGACCAGCATAGTTGAAGAGCAAGCATGGCAGTACGATACAGAACCAAGCTAATTTGATCGGCATACGACCAAAGTGTCCCATATCCGCATATAGTGCTTCACCACCCGTCATGGTCAAGATCACTGCTCCCATGGTGATAAATGCAATGGTCGGCTGTTCATAAACAAAGTTAAATGCCCAGTAAGGATTGATCATCATCAAGACATAAGGGGTTTGAATAATACTCCACAATCCCACTAGACCGATCGAGATAAACCATAACAGGGTAACTGGACCAAAAAGTTTCCCCATCGTTGCAGTACCATGGCGCTGTACCATGAACAACCCTGTAAGAATCCCTAATGCAATCGGAACTAACCATTGGTTAAACGCTGGGGTGACAATACTCAGACCTTCAATTGCAGATAGGACTGAGATTGCAGGGGTAATAATACCATCACCGAAGAAAAGCGATGCACCGATAAAGCCGAGTGCAATTAGATAGATTTTATTTTTATCTGAAAATACTTTTGAGCGAAGGTTTAACGCCAGTAAAGAAATAATCCCACCTTCACCATTGTTATCTGCACGCATGATCACGGAAACATATTTAAAGCTAATGGTTAAGTTCATGCACCAAAAGATTAGCGATAATATCCCAAGTACCGATGCTTCACTGATCGCCATATGTCCTGTGTTAAAACATTCTCGTATGGCATATAACGGACTTGTTCCAATGTCTCCAAAGACCACCCCTAAGGCTGCCAATGTCATCACTGGCAATGCGGCTTTTTTTGCAGAACTTTGCATATATTTCAATCAAATCAACTTTGAGATCGTGCCATATTACCACTAGCTCAAAACTTTTTCTGCAAATCTGTTTGGTGATAACTTGGCAGCTGGCTTTTTTTTGGTTACTATCGCACACCTTGGTGAGGTGTCCGAGTGGCTGAAGGAGCACGCCTGGAAAGTGTGTATACGTTTGCGCGTATCGAGGGTTCGAATCCCTCTCTCACCGCCAAATTCGACTTTTACGGTAGTTTACCGTAGTGCAAAAGGCTTGATCCTAAAGGGGTTAAGCCTTTTTTTATGCCCGATGCACTACGATGGATAACGGTAGTATACCGACAACTTTGTCGGTATATTTGTCGGTATAAATCCAAATCAGCTAATTTTTGACCGAAAACTCTCCAAAAGTGCTGATTTTATACCGACAACCAGGAGAAATAAGCATGGCAAAACAGTCTAATAAACTGACTGCTAAAGAGGTTAAAAACCTTAGCTTTGATGTGAGTGGTGCAAAGAAGCAAAGACACCCAGACGGTGGTGGACTGTATTTATTGATTGATGAAACAGAAGCGAAATACTGGCGAATGGATTACCGTCGGCCAGTAACACAGAAATATAACACCCTGGCAATCGGCACTTACCCCACGATCAGTCTTGAGCAAGCAAGATCCAAACGTGATGAATTTAAGAAGATGCTGGCAAATGGCATCGATCCAGCTGAGCAACGTAATAATAAGAAACGTGAGCAGCTCCAAACCTTAGAGAATACTTTCAGTAAATTCGCTGCAGAATGGTTAGATATCCGCAAACATGAGGGAAAGGTGGACCATGAAACTATTCGCAAACTGAATAGAGATATATTGCCGTTTATTGGAAAGTTACCAGTTGCAGAGCTGACCACTGAACAACTGGAACGTGATGTGACTGATGCACTCGTTGAACGTGGTGCACTTGAATCAGCAAGACGCATTAAGTCCATTATAAACATGGTACTGAAGCTTCCATTGAAGCGAAGAATCATTACCTACAACCCTGCTCCAGACATCATTCTTCCCCAGCCGACTAAAGGCAATCATAACGCTGTGACGGATGAGAAAGAACTGGCAGATCTACTACGTAAAACATGGCGTTTAACCAAAGACTTTCCACGTACGAGAATTAGAACTGAGTTAGCAATAAAGCTATCGGCATATATCTACCAGCGCCCTGGGGAAGTCAGAACCCTACTTTGGGAATCGGTAGACTTTGAAAATAGATGCCTGTCCTTTGCAGCAAGTAAAACCAATCAAGACCACATCGTACCGTTATCAATTCAAGCGTATGACATTCTCAAAGAACTTGAAGAATTGCGGACCACTTCAAAATACGTTTTTCCAAGTGTTAAAACTTCATCTGAATGCATGAGTACAGACACCCTTACCCAGGTATTAAAACGATTAGGTTTTAAAGGAAAACATACAGCTCATGGATTCCGGGCGACGGCGCGAACACTACTGGATGAAGAAATCGAATATAGAACCGATATTGTAGAGCACCAGCTTGCTCACAAGGTTAAAGACCCTAATGGCACAGCTTATAACCGAACCAAATTTTTACGCCGTCGACGCGAAATGATGCAGCTCTGGGCAGATTACCTCGACACACTTCGTCAAGGTGGGGATGTGTCTAAGTTCAAGCCAAACAACGATAGTGAAAATTTAATTCACTTTAAACCTAATACCAAGATGGCATAGCTCTGCTGCGTTTTCTAAAAGGATAAATGGTCATGAGTAATATTAAAGATATTAAAAATCCAGCTCCTTTCTATACATTGAAGGATGCAGCGAAAGAGTTAAACCGAGTCTTAGAAGTTGATTACTATGATGCAAAGAAGCTATTAAATATGGCCTTGGTATATGACCTGCAACTCTACATTTTTGTAAGAGGCTGGGAAGGTTATGCAGCCTACGGCGAAGAAATGTCAGAAGCCTGGGAAGAGTATGCAGATGTAGATAAACATGGGGGGTATACACAGCTGCATTTCGATATGGATGCCACATTAGAGGCCATTATTACGGCAAGACTTAATTTAGCTTTACGTGAAGGATGTCTGCTTGAGGCAAAACTAGAATTAATTAATGAATTAATTTTAAGAAAAAATATTATTGCTGATGGCAGCTCAGGTATCTTTTTCAACAATATTCTAGATATTCAGGATTCTTTTACAGGAAATCCCAAAAACCTTTTTTTAGAAGTCTTTAAACAACAGCCTTCTCATGAACTGATACACGAGCTCGGTAAATGTACGCTTTCTGCAGATGTTATAGCTTCTGTAGAAAACATTAATATTGCTTGGATTCAGCTTTTGAAGGAAAACAGGTTTTTTCACCATAATACTGTCACACCTCCCCCTGTAATCGATACTACAATTGAAAAAGAAGGAGAGCCTGCTGTTTTCCAAGCAATATCTAGAACAGATCTTCTAATAACCCATTATCAACTTTCTAGAATTATTGAAGGCTCTTTAACACTTAGAGGCAGAAAAGTTGAAACGATTGAAACTTTAATTGAAAAACAAATTCAAAAGCCCCGAGGGAAAAGCCGAGCCAAAGAACACGCACAATTAGCCGCTAAAGCAATTGCAATACACGAATGGAAAAATGATAGAGAGAAGCAGATAAAAATAGGTGAAATGTGTGAAATCGTATGGAGCACATTGATTGAAACTGAACATATGCAAGAGCTACCAAGTAAGCCAGAATCTTTGAAAGACTGGATTAAAAGAGTAGCTCCCGCATATGCTCAAGAGCCTGGCAGACCAAAAAGAAATATATAGCAAGTGAAACTTAATCTATATTAAGTGCCAGTTGCTTTCTATTAATAAATAAAAAACAACAACATACTACCTCTAACGCCGTTGCAGTACGGCACATAGTTAGAGGTTTTTTTCATGTCTACTCAACAACAAACTACGGCGCCAAAAGGCTTTTATCGCATGTCACAACTTGCAACTACGGCTGCACGTAAAGAACGCAAGTACATCGCTAAAGATGGAACAACCCGGATCATCAAAGCACGTCCTGAGCGCCAGGGTTTACTGCCAATGGGTGAAACAACTATATGGGACAAAGTGCGCGCTGGAGAGTTCCCTACCCCAATTAAATTAACTGAGCGTATCACTGCATGGCGCATTGAAGATATTGAAGCATGGATGGCTTCTAAAGGGTTGGAGGCTTAATTATGAATACTTCCATCACTTCCTTTTTGCCATCGCAACAGATGCTTAGTTCGGATATCGCAGCTATTACGAAAATACGCCTAGATTCTGTAAAAAGGACTATCGAACGTTTAGCTGAACGTCTCGTTATAGCTTTACCACCAACGGTGGAAAAGCCTACAAACGGTCGCACAAGTACTGAATATGTGTTTTCTGGCGAACAAGGAAAGCTTGATTCAATTACTGTGGTTGCCCAGCTCTGCCCGGAGTTTACCGCAGCAATTGTAAAACGGTGGTATGAGCTTGAGCAGCAGACTCCGGCATTCGATATCAGCAATCCTCAGCATCTCCTGCAGGCGATTGAAGTCCAAGCTAAACAGAATCTCCAGTTAAGTGCTGAAAACCAAGTACTGTCAAAAGCCATCGAAACTATTACTCATACTGAACACGGCGTTAAGTTTCAGCAAGCCTGCAAAATTTTGAATGTGAAGCAGCAAGAACTGGCTGAATGGCTTCGGAAACATAATTGGGATCGGTATCTAAACAATGCCAGGGCTTCAACTTATTACAGTGAAAACCGCGGGTATTGTGAAACTAAGTATTCACTCAAAGAAGGTGTAAAGCCTTCAGGTCAATCATACAGCTACACACAGACTGAGTTCTTCATATTGCCAAAAGGTATGCAGATCCTAGCTAAAAGGTTTGGGGAGCGGCCATGAGTTTTCAAAATATTTTCTGGTTGAGGCTTCTCAAATCAAAAATGATCGGCTATATTGATCTTGTTCGGTGCAAAATCACTGAATCAGCTTTGGTCGGCTGCAAAAGTAACATAGGCGCACAGTCCGCTCTTCGGGCTTTTTTTGTGCGTAAAATCTCTATGCATCCGCATGTTATGGCGGAGCTGGAGAGGGACATCTTCGGATGTGCAGGTTCCCTATGTTACCTGTCGACCAACCCTTTTCAGCTTCGTCTCCAAAATCATTTGGTCGTGATTGACGAAGCTCCAAACAACATAGGAGCGCATTCATCATGAACGCTAAAGTACAAATTCAATTTCCAGAACAATTAATTCCTTTTTACAGTGTCGCTGATATTATCAGTGCTTACTCAATTGCATCTGAAGCTGCCACACAGCTTCGAACTTTGGCTAACCAAATCAACAAAGCAACGGCTTTCGTTAAAACATTTGTACAAGAAAATGATAGAGCCGACTCCTCTGCTTTTGCTGAACTAGAAAATCTAATCATAATTTCCTACCAGCTTGCCGATAGCCAGGCAGACACTTACATACGTGAACTTAACAGACATACGCATAAGCCTGATGATCAGTACGGTGCTGGTGATCTGCACGATGCATATTCATTAGCTTATGAAAATACATCATGGCTTGAGACCATGTTTTATCAAGTTAAAGATGAAGTCGAAGTAGTCAAAGAAGCCATTAAGCAAAACACTCATGGCGCCGTCTTTGCAACTCTTGAACGCTTAATTCATATTGCTGCGTATTGGGCAGAGAGCCATAGCAATACATTCGACATTGAACGCGAAAAGTATGAAGCAGAATGGGAGGCTACTAAAAATGGATAAGCCTTCTATTTCATCAGAGAAAACTAAAGTACAGCCAGAGCCAGTTGTTAATCAGACAACAATGCCCTCATCAGCTGCATATGTGGAATCAGTACATATTACCGAAGAACGTCTCTGGAATGCTGTACTGAAGAACTATCAGCAAGGAGGGCCTAGTGAGCATTGATGCAACACGCTGGGCTTGGACTGCTCCAGTTAATAACTCATCACAACGTCTCGTTCTGCTTTCATTGGCAGATCGGGCCGGTGAAGAGCATACGGCTTGGCCAAGCATAGAACGCTTAGCCAAAGATACCGTGCTGGATAAGAAGACAGTTCAGAAAGTTATTTTAGAGTTAATCAACCTTGGTCTGGTAAAAGATACCGGTGACCGTACAGGACCGACTAAGCGTGTTCGCGTTCTCAAACTCAACGGCGTTACGGGACGAGAAGAATATCTTCAAAAACGAGATGACTCTAATACACCCAAAAATGGGAACATTAAACAATCCCAAAAACGGAATGATTCCAAAAATGGGAATGATCCCGAAAACAGTGCTTTGAATAACCCCAAAAACGGGATTTTAAATGATCCCCAAAACGGGGTACAGAATCTACCAATGAATCTCTCTCAAGAGCATGACTGGATTCCTGATGTAGATCAGCTGTCAACAAAGATAAAAATGGCAGGGTATGGGAATAGTCTTGACCTGATCTTTGGTTTGCCTAGTTTTGAGTTCGAGCTTAGTGCATTTAACTCTCATTTTGACAGTCAGGCTCTATCTGAAGGTAAAAAGCTTCATAAGTTCACAGCTTGGATCGTAGATAAGTTTGAGCGCTACAAAAAGCAGAATCCTGAATACGGAAATATAACGCCGTACTCGACTTTAGACCCTCAAAACTTTCAAGCTGACATGGGGGATTGGTAATGATCGAAATTCATAACAACGCCATCGAGCAATGTGTACTTGCTGCACTGATGACAGTTCAGAACTCACTTGAAACTGTAATGAATGATCTGGATGAAAATTGCTTTTTTGCTACGCGCCATCAAGAGATCTACAAGGCCATTACCGACCTTGCTAACGAGAACAAGCCGTATGACGTGGTTTTCGTGGAGCAGAAGCTGAATGAGAAAAATTCACTGGTTGGCGTAACGCCTGCTGAATACCTGATGACACTGATGGCAGATGCACCATCGAGTTTCTATAACCTGGAATCTTATGTCGCTGAACTCAACAAGCTGAAAGCGCATCGTGAAGTTGAAAAGATGGGCCGAAGCATCCAGGAGGTGGCAAGAGATTTAACCGTACCTGATGTGCATAACGCTGCTGAAAATATCCTGAACAAGGCGACCACCAATGAAAAATTGGAGAAGTCCAGTTTCACATTTGCTGAAGCATTAAAACGCGCTGGTGATCAGTTAATCCAGAAAGCAGAGGCTAAGGCTAACAAGCAGTACACAGGGGTTAAGTTCAACCTACCTCATTTGGACAACGTAGTGGGCACCATTCAACGCGGACACTTTTGTGTCATCGGTGGTAGACCAGGATCTGGAAAGTCCACTCTGGCGCAAATGGTGGCGATTCAAACCGCTATGCAGTTCAAGGAAGCGGTATTGGTTGTATCTGCCGAGATGGATGTTGAGACATTCACGAATCGCTGTATCTCAGCTTTGACCCAGATTCCATATGACAACATCCACAATGCCGAGCTGTATGACGGGATGATTCAGGAATTTGCGTATGCGCAGGATCGTTTTAGCCGCCTTCCAATTCACATTGAAGATAAGCAAAAGCCGACCATTGCAGAGATTCACTCTTATGCACGCAAGGCTAAGCGTAACTACAAGAAATTGGGCTGCATCATCATTGATTACCTGCAACTGGTACGTGATCCAACCAAGAAAGACCGCTATCAGGAAGTGAGTTCAATCAGTCGCGATTTGAAGGCGATGGCAAAGGAATTCGATTGCCCTATCATCGCCCTGGCACAGCTCAACCGTGAGTCTGAAAAGGGTAAACGTCCAAAGGCATCCGACCTGAAAGAGTCTGGCCAGATTGAGCAAGACGCGGATCAAATTCTATTGGCCCATCCAATTCTGAACAATGATGATGAAATGCCGAGTGGTATTACAGAAATCATTATTGCTAAAAACCGCCATGGCAAGAAAGGCGTAGTTCGCGTGATGGATCGTTTAGATATCTGTCGCTTTGCATCGGCGCGAGTGGAAGAGTGAGAACAATACATGTGCCATAAATCAATCCACTTGGGCCGTTGTTCACTTAATCAAATCCAGGGGAATACAATATGATGTTTATCCAAGGTGACCGCGTAGATTCTACTGCATCAGGCAGGTCACAAACCGAAAGGTTCAAAAACTTAAGAACCAAAAAAAAAGTAAAGGAATTCATTGTTAAACGCCGTGGCTATAAACGTCCAGACTTCAACAGAATGATCCTGGACTTGGTCAAATGCGGCTGGACACACGAAAAGATTGCATTCGTCTTACCGGTATCTGGTGCTTCTACAGTATCTGAATGGGCACGTGGGGGTATTCCGAATTATGAGAACGGTGAAGCCTTAATTGAGCTATGGCGATCTGAAACGGGTATTAGCCGTGAACCTCGTGAAGGTGAATGGGGAACTTATCAATATAAAATTGGACAGTTAGAGTTACTTTGATTGTCAGCAATATTCTTATGAATGATTAGACTGCGAAAGATGATTCATGTTATGGCGATCGTACGACTGACCGTCGCCCAGGTGGTAAATAATTCTTTCTATCAAAGAAAAGGGCTGCATTAGGCAGCCCTTTTCTTACAAACTTTATATTATGCAATAGCCTGTTCAGACCATCCGCCTTGTTTCTGGTGGGAAAAGCTAGCTTTCTTTTCACCCATTTGCCGATCAAGATGCGCAATCTTGTCAAGCATGTTTCTAATATCACTACCTTTCTCAACACTACCCTTATACATAACTCGCAAAAGGCGGTCACTAGGTTTAGGGATTTTAGAGCGGTGAGTTTCCCAAGCTCGAACACTTGATTCAGAAACACCTAAAATTTCAGCTAATCCATTTTGGGACAGATTCATTTCTTTGCGTAAAAAACGAACCTCAGCACCTGATAGACGAGGCTTATGAGTTACTAAGTTAATTCCAATCACACGATGTAAGCCTTCTACATCTTCAAAAGAAACAACCTTTCCATAGGGTGTTTCTTTTGCGATGTAACCATTTACCAACCAAACATCGCGTAAACCGCTTTCGGTGTAATGGTACATAATTAACCTCTAATTACCGTGATCACAATACTGTGATCCTTGGTTATATCATCGTAGTCCAGTACTACGACTACACTAATGACATCACCTGCTGAAATAACAGATAATTTCATTTTCCAAGATCCATTAGTTTCTCTATAAGGACCTTCTTCAAACTGACCATGCTCCATACAGCAAAGTATTTGGGAAGGTGTAATTTTTCTCTGCTTCATGCGCTTACGAGCATGCTCAGTGTAAAACACCTTACTTGAATCTTTTGCTAACTCTCTAAGCTTTGACCTGGCAGCAGCTTCAGAGAGATCTGAAAACATTATTATATTGTCGGGTTGTTCCATATGCGCACCGTCAGTTTCTGACGGTATTATTGAATAATTAAAACGTTCATGCAATAGGTGAAAGTAAATTATTGTAATAAGACAAAGGCTGCAAATGCAGCCTTATTTTTATGATCGTTTCTTTCTACCTATAAAGGCTAAGATTGGCCAAAGAACAATTGCTAAAGCCAGAGCACCCATAAAATAAAAAGTTAAAATCTTATTTACTATATAATCCTGATCGCCACTTATTAAGAAAACCATGGCAATAGGTCCGGCAAATAACGAATAAATGTAAAAGGTTACCACCTTTTCCCAAAGCCTTTTCATCCCTCCATAATCCTCTTAAATCTATTAGGTAAATATTTATTTTGGTGAACAATGCTTTCAACTTCGTTTAGTAATTTATGCGTATAAGTCGATTATAAAACTGAAAAATAGTAAGCATATATAACAGTCTTAATTAACTTTAAATTTCATAGGCTGAAAGTCATCAATATGAACTTTCTTAGCCTTTAATAAATCTTCTCTTTTACCATCTGTGACTAAGACGGCGCGCTTGACCTGAACTGTCCAGCTACGATCCGCTCCACACATCGTTTCAGATTCAAGAAAAACATTTCCAAATGCTTTACCTTGAAGGTTTTGTATATCGCCGTAGGTTATTACATTCTCAGAAGTCCCCTGCACTCTACCGGCCTTATCCTTTGCCATCAGGTCTAAATACAACTTGTCATTGGTCCCAAGAAAATCATGGATCGTCACATCCACCACGGCGGAACAGATCCCTGAGTTCACATAGCTGGTCTTGGAATGCTGAAGTGTAATTGGGATGGCCAAAGAGACTGAGCTTATAAGACTCATTAGAGAGAACGCTATTATCTTCTTCATGATGCGAAATTCCTTTTTATACTAAAATTATGAATGCGGTGTTATCAAAGGCTGTATTTCAAGCGAGTCAAGCAATCCACTGTCTCTTTCCCAGGTATCAACCGCTTTTATCCCGTAACGGCTACTTGAACGTCCATGAGCCTTAATCACTGGCTCAGGGAAGTTCTTTTTATTACGCCAACTGATCAATGTTCCTTTAGTAATTCCATAACGTTTTAATAGCTCAGGTGTTGAGATATATAGGTTCATCAATTATTCCTCAAAGTGTAGTCATACCAATCAAGCTATTCAGCAATAACTGCAACTTTGAATTGTATTTCACATTCATTCTTCACATGTTCTTAGTGGGAATGTATAGCTGTAAAGCTCCATAAAATCGCTATTAATTACTTTAAAAGAAAAATGAGTGCCATTTACCCTATAAACTTGAGAAGTGCCAATAGCTGAGGAACAAGTGTAATTTCTAATTAATTGACTAAACTTTTCCAAGTCTATTTTTTCTGATAAATCCCTTTTAGTTTCAATATCTCTTAGCGCATAAGTCTGAGAAATTAAAGGTCTGCTTAACACCATGGTTAATAGCTCTGTATCAGCATCAACCTTTCTAGGTAACGTCGAAACTACTTCATTGGTGATTTGACGAGTAAGATCGTTAAAGCTATCAATATCAATAATTTCATATTTCTCATTGATTATCTTGGCATTGATTAACGAGCGATCAAATCCATTCTCTGCTAAAGCTACTGTTGAATACCCTAAAAGCAATATGGGTAAAACTCTACCAATCATATCCCCCCCTCTTAATTGTCTCATCACATCATTTGATGTTGAATTTTGGCTATTTATAAATATCAATACAACATAGTAATCTAAAAATTAAAAAAGGAGCCGAAGCTCCTAATTTTATTCTTCTGATAAATCCCACCAGTAACTATTACCTAAGTTCTCCAGTCGCTGCTGGGTTCTCGGCAAATAATCAGGATCAATCATATTCTGCATTTTTGAATACAGCATTCGATCTACGACCAGCTTACTGTACCAAAGATTCTGCAATGGAATATTGCTCTTCAGAGTATTGGCCACTTCCATCATCCGGGTAGATTCCTTGCCCTCAATGATATTGTTGCCCATGCCTGTTAGCAGCATACCCAGCTTCATGCTCTGGCCTAAGAGTGGGCCACTGATAAAGTCTGATGCACTTCGACCGGTTGGGTCTGAAAGTGCAGACATGATGTCCCCCAGGAAGGAAAGCCCACCACCTTTAAGAAGTGACTTACCAAAGAAATCAATCGTAAATACCGGCTCTGGATTCTTACCATTGGCCAAGTTCTGGGTCTGAACGATCAATGCACCTGCTAAAGTTTGATAAGCCAGTAGCGAAGCCAAGAACGTTACCCGGCTCTTAATATCGCCTTGAGCAAAGGCACGATGACCAATACGGAACATATAAGCCAATGGGAAGCCCTTGAACTGGAATAAGGTACGACCCAATTCCCCCTGGATGGTTCCGGCTTCACCTAAGTTAATGATGCTACGTTCACGTACACCTGCCTCAATGATAGCTACGGATTCCTCATTGAAGATATGAGTCTGGTATTTCATAGCAGCTTTGTACCGGAAGTCAGCCAGTGCATTAGCATTGTCCTGCTTATCCAATGGCAAAAACTGCTTAATCACATCATCAGGCGCATTAAAGAAATCATTCTGAGAGAGTACCGCCGTCCCATCTTCACGCTTACTTGGCTCCAGCTGCTGCCACAACTGCCAGTCACGTTCGGTAATACCATTCCCCTGCAGGATCTTAAGATCATCTGCACCGAGATCCTGCCAATCCGTTTTACGGGTCATTTCAGCAAGCTTATTCATATGCACCAGATTAAGTGCTCGTTTCGCTCCTGCAGTGACGGCGTTCAGTCCTGATAGTTTCATAGTCGTTGCTGCAAAAGCCTGCATACGCGCATTAAAACGGCCCGATTTTGTGGCACTACTGACAATATCTGCATCACCAAAGCGGGTCATAGATCCGGCCATTTCATTAATACCAAGGCCAAATCGTAACGCCTCGTCACGTGTGGCACCCTGTTTCAATTGCTTCATGTATTCAGGGAGAATCGATTTGGTATAGGACAGGCCCAGCATATTGGCAACTTTCTTCATGCTGGCATGGTCGCCAAACGTGGTTAATGTGGTACCGCCTAATTTAGACGCAACCATTAAGGCACGAAGGCCCCCCATGACGTTACCTAAGGTTGAGTCAATCGCCCGGGTATTGGCATCCAAGGTGTTATACATCGACATAGCGCGGTGTGCTTGCTTATCAATCTCACCATGTTTCATCCCATTCTGTGGATCTGCTTTCAGTTTGATCTTGGCTTCATCCAATAGCGACTCAAATGTATTGCGAGGATTGGATCCAAGGTTCTGCATCATGGCCACTTCTGTACTCATGCGGTGAGTATGGTTTTTCAGAATCTCATGAAACCCTGCTTCATCATAAGTTCCATATTTCTTCTGATACGCCAGCCATGCGTCACCATCCTTGAAATGCAAAGCACGTGATTCCTGATGACGATTTGCCATCTTTGAACGACCACCTACAGGTGATGCACCTGCTTTGGCCTGTTTATTCAGTATCAGTAAGTCTTTGTTGGCGCCGTTGGTTGAGATAGTTTTATAAATCTCCTCGAGCATGGATTTAAGCTCCAGCTCATCCATCAACTCACCAGTCTCTTTGACATACTGATTACGATCTACTCCAGCCAATGCATCGTTCACCCACTCTGATTGATCTGTTAGGGCTACTTTCTTCTGATCATGTGAGGTCATAAAGCCAAAGTTATCGAGCTTCTTAATATTCCCACCAGCCCGGTTGAAGGCTAAACGCATTTCCTCCAGGGCTGCACTTACTTCCTTGGCCATCGCCGTAATTTCTGGATTATCAGACTTGCCACCAAACATGACCCGGATAATGTCATCAGTCATGGCTTTGTTCACTGACATGCCAAAGCGCTCTTGTGTTTTGGTAAACACATCAGCAACTAATGACATCCAGCGACTGTGTAAGGCTTGGGATTGCTTCTCTATGGACTGGATACCACTCTGATCTGAAAAGTATGCAATCTTCCGCATTAAAGCCTGAACTGGGTTCAATTTAGGATGGTTATAGATTTCGTTCTGTAGCTGGGCCTTGATGATGGCATCCCGGGCAATGTTCTGATTGTTCTTGGCGATCTGGACGGCGAGATCCGTAGCAGTTTTCTGCGCAATCGCTTCAGCACGCTCAGCGGGACTTTTGAACATCCAATCAGGATCTGTTCTGGCCAGAGTATTTTGTGCCCGGATATACAGTGATGAAATACGATTACTATCAGCTGCACTTAATTTTCTTTTACCTAATGCTTTTGCAACTTGTTCTCTACATTCAGCTCTCATGCTGCTTCACTCCCAAATCTTAATGCGCAGCTTGCCAATGCTTTCACTGCCTGAATTTCATCTTTTGCGATTTCTTCTTGCTCTTTGACATAGTCCAATAGATCTCGGGATGACATCGTCACGATTTCCTCATTCCCATTTTCATCCAGGCGCGTGAAGGTCACTTCCATGTCAGGATCTGCTTCCAGAATTGAAACCGCTTCCCTACCGTCTGCTGTATCAGTAAATGCGCCGTATTCCCCTTTACTGGACTTGGTCAAGTCTGGTGCACCATCAACCTTAGTCTTGCCCGGTTTCCAAAACTCACGTTCTAATGCCTGGGTAGCTTTGTGCTGTACCGCAGTTAATTCAGGGCTATCTGCTTTGCCATTGGCAGGATGAGCAAACAGTTCATCTCCATTACGTGTGGCCTTTACCGGGCTAATGGTGCCATCCTGATTGATCTGACGCTGGAATGTCGTGTTAGAGGTCTTATTGTGTAGCTCTTGAATGATGCTCCCACCATCAACTGAGCGTTCTCGTTTAAGGTAATTTTGAGACCTGGTAGGAGTCCAATTATCTATACCTTCAGCGATAGAGTTTTGCGGAATATTCGGATCAGATGTTCTGGTACTGAGATCTGAAATATTTGACTCAGGCTCTGCAACAATAACTCTTTGTTGTTCTGGCTCAAGCTGGTAAAGGTCGGATTCCAGTGTATCCAAAGTACGATTTGCGCTATTACCAGGCCCAGATAAATCAACCTGAGGTTCAACATACGGCGTCCGGTAAGCACCGCCATCAGAATATTGATAATGCGCCGTAGCCTTGAGGTATTCCAGATCCTCTTTAGTCAATGGAGAGGATAGAGCATCAAACTCTTCCTGGAGTGATTTAACACTATGTTCATCTGCACTGAACACAAAAGGCATTGCCTCAATTTCAGCATCAGATTGGGATTTGTATGCAGGAGGTGCAGCTATATCAGACTCAAACTCTGGAAACTCTGATTCACTTCCACGGACTTCGGTAGACCGCACTGTGGTTTGTGCCCCCACATCACTATAAAGACTGGCTATTTCATTCCAGCGTTTCTCGTATTTGGCCTTTACCTGCCCTACAGTCATACCATTGAATTTATGGCTTGAAGTGATACCTTCTGCAATCTGTCTTGCAGTCTTTTTCTGATTGCCTTTACTCCAGCGTGTGGCCACATCTACAAAAAGCTCATTATCTTTCGCCTTTAAAAATACTGGTCCACCACCCTCACCGAAGAAATGCAGATAGTAAAGTTCTAAGCCATTAGGATCCCGATTAAAGTGGCCACGGAAAACTTTGGCATTATGCTCGTAGTAGTTCAAACCAGCCTTAATTTGATCATTACCATCAAACTTGTTCTTACCTCCCATACGGGCAAAGGTGCTATCCAAAGTCTGAAATAAGCCGGTGGCCGATGAAAGTAACTCCCCATCTCTACCCTTTGGCTGGATTGAAGTACTGAAGGTGCCGCCAGTTTCCAAATGGGAAATGATTAAGGCATCTACTGGATTGATACCCCGTTTAGAGGCTTCCTGGACAATCGTTTTTGTCCAAGGTTTTTTATCAAATACAGGGTTAGTCAAAAGCTCCGCCATTACTGGCACTTTATGTTCATCAGTATTGATAGTGCCGGGTCTCACAATGGCTTTAGGTGTACCTGTTATTGGTACCACTGGTGTACTGGTTACGATTGCTTTGGGTGTTCCGCTCACTGGTGCTTTTAAGCTGACCAGCTCATCATTTAGTGCACTCTCCATTGCACTATCCAATGCATCAAAGTGTGAATTGGCCTCTTTTGCATTAGTTGGGCTAAATGGATTCGTACCCTCTGCATGCTCGATGTTGGCCTGAATGTGAGCCGCATCATTCATAGTATCTACATTACTATGGTCTTTAATCTGCTCTGGCCGTAAACGCCCCTTGTTGGCCCATAGGTTGAGTAGTAAGGCCATCCCGCCATTTGCTGCCAATGTGGACGGACTGGTTGCATTTTCCTTTAATGCTTCGCCGTATTGAGCAACCTTCTTATTTTCATTGTTTTCAAGAAATGAACCTTCAAGATAATCACCAGCTACGCCAGCTCCAGTAGCCAGCGCAGTAGTGGCCACAGCATCGGCCACTACTGATTTAGCAACACCATGAGTAGGAATAGCAAAACCTAAAGCATCTGTAACCCCTTTAATCGCTCCACCAGTACGGGCTGTTTTTATATCGGCCCCTTTATTCAGTAAGTCTGATTTCTCTGCTTCAAAGGTCTGGTACCCGAATAATCCTGAATTCAATGCCAAGCCTGGCACACCGCCTGTTCCTAAAGTAGTGACGGCGTTCCATCCAATACGGGTAAAGTCTTTAGTCAGGCCATAGGTAAACTCGCCCACTCCACCCAAGTCATCAGGCTTAAAAATCTCAAGGTTCTGCGCTCTTAGAGCTGCTGCTTTCTTGTCACCACGTATCAAGGCATCTGGTGCGGTGGCTGCCTCAATGGTACCCATTGCCACACCAGAAACAGTACCTAACACGCCGTCGCTAAATCCACCACGCTCACTTTTAGGTTTAAAGCGAGGGTCATCCTGATTTAACGTTAATTCATCATCTGCTAAAAATTCCATCTCTACCTCATCTCACTTTAAAAGTTAAGCGTGTTTGACGCTTCTTATCGGTGGCATCCATTACGTACTTGGTGCCATTCTTGAAGTAATAGAGATAGGGGTTTTTCGGATCTTGTTCTAAAGGCAGATCCAAGAAGAAGTCTTTGTCAGATCCGCCATAGTTACGGGCATTACGAGAGTTAAAGCTCTCCAGCTGCTCACGGAATGCTTTCTCACCTACCGTATGCGGCCGTAGCACAACTGATTTGCTTCCGAAGAATCCGCCTGATGTGAATTTACCGCCTGTGACATTCTTAGCCGCTTTATTAAAAAGCTCTTCATCAATAGTTTTGTTTAGAAGATTACCTTTCGTATCTGTGACCTTCTCAGATTTCTGAACCAAATAAGCATAGTTAGCTTTGACTGCATCCAAATAGATTTGAAAGTCAGGTTTACCTGGTGAAGTGATACCGGCCAAATATGCCTCGGTATGTTTTGTTAAACCGCTCTCATCTACTTTGACCAAACTCTTTTCCAGTAGATCCTGACCGGTAATGATCTGCCCGGCAATATCTTGAAGGCCTCGGTTATTAAGTGAAGCCGATAAACGATAGGCACCGCTTTCGCCGGCAATGCTATTAATCATATCTCTGGATGCATTGGCATTACCTGCACTGGATTTATAAAGACTGGTTAGCAAGCTCAACTTGTCCCCTGGTCTAGCTTTTTCCCAGAACTGTTTTAATTCAGCTTGCTGTTGGGTAGAAAAAGGATTTAAAGACCCTACAGTCCCGTTCAATACATTGTTCGCATGAATAGATTTGATGTTCTTGGATAGAGCCGCAATGGCTTCAGGATTGCCACTAAGAATTGCATTTGTCGGTACTACTGTCAGCTCTTGACCAGTCTTAATAGAGTAGGCCAAAGTGGAGTTATTTTTCTCATAGCCGAGCATATTCTCATGCGTTTTAGAGAGCAGATTTAATTTCCAGCTCACATCTCTAGCATTATCTTGCGCCGTATTTTGAGCTTCTGAACGCTTTTTACTGAGGTATGCTTCACGCTCATCCGCTCCCAGTCTCATGAACTGCTGTACTTCAACCAAAGCGCCGCTGTACTGAACAAACTCAGACTCTTTTCCCGTACCCTTAACACGTGCCAAACGAGATTTGATGACGTCTTCACTTGGAATTAATCCAGTCTCGATGTCCGCCTTCATCTCATTAACAGCATCTTTGGCATCATCTTCTAACTGCTTTTGCTGTAAGGCAACTGCCCGGTTATTCTGGTCGATTTGACTTGATACCCGTCCACTCCAGTAGACGGCTTGTTCCTGAGTCAAGTTGGGATGTTTTTTTAAAACAGCTTCAGGAGTTGTTAGTTCAGTCAGCTTTTCATTGTCCGACTTATTTCCTAAATAAAATGCAGCTACATCATTACTGGAGCGATTATTTTTATATTCGTTAAAATTGTCTTTTACATGTGCTAAAGCTAAGTTTTTAGACTGTCCATATGTAGCTAAACCATTCCAAACCTCTTGCTCGGAAGCATTCGGATTCTTTAAATAGTTTTCCTTCATCTCCTTAAGCTGGACAATTGCCTGTTGCTGTTCTGACTTCTGCGCAATCGGCAGATACTTCGATGCACTCTGATAAGAATGCTGTTCGAAGTAATTATTAAAGTTTTGCTCAAACTGCTTAGGTACCACAGTTTTATACTGTTTCTTGATTGACTCAAGGCTATCCTGTCTTTGCTTTACTGCCTCTTCATATGGCAGCCCTTCACTCTGCATTTTGAGTATTAAGTCATTATCTACAACGCTGATATCAGCGCCAATCTTAGATGACTGTAATGCAAAATCAGCCTTCTCTGTTTTATCCTTTTCCTCTTTACGTGCCTCAAGCACACCATCAATAGCTTTACCAATATTGCCGAGTCCGGTTATTGGTGTATGTTGCTGCAATGTTGGCCGTGATACTGTTCGGCCTTGTGACCGTGGAATTAATGCCATTGTCTTTCTCGAAGTAATTTACTCAATACTTCAAAATTAAATGGTTATGTGTCCTCAAAAAATGGGTATATTTAGTCCAGAAAAAAGGAGCCTAAATAGCTCCTATCTCTCGATTAAAATCAGGCTGTACGCTTCGTTTGATGAAAGCAACGATTGATATTTTTCACTCCAGACTTACGACCAATAAAAAGCGATTCCAGCACACGTTTTATAAACTGGATCTTCTTCACGATCTGCCCTAACTCAAACTCGAATGTATTCCGATTAAGAAGGCGTTTAAATTCTTGATCAGGATCCAAATAGTGTGCCGTAATAATTAAAGTATTCGGACAGCTATTCAAGTTAATTAAAATTGTATAGAGATGATTATAGTAAAAAGCTCTATTGTTCTTGGCTGTTAAGTACGCAAGGCGATGGATTAGTTCTTCCAAGTGAGAAGCAACTTTTAGTAAATGATCTTTATACTTAACATTGAACAACTGTGCTGGTTCCTTGCCATTGATCTCCCTTCGAAACTCATCAATCAAGTATTCAATCCCATTACATAGCTGGATTGATCTTTCCATATCATCACAGTCTAAAGGCTTAAAAGCCGGAACTGTTGGTCGTTGCATGCTTATATGCTCCAGTTATTAACCCTTGGGATATCTTGGTTTGTTTTATCAGTGAGCGCTTTCCAAAGCTCAATAAATGCTTCTCCTGCTTCATAGTTAGGAGTACCGTTACGCATCCATTCAGCCACACTACTAGGACCGGAGATTGGTAATAGATACGCAATCTTTTCGTTAGTCATTTCATGATGTTTTTTTAGCTCATCAATCATCTTTTTATAATTAGGTGCGCCGTACTTAACTTCTGCTTTGAGAAAAAGAAGATTTTTGGGCACTTCAAAATTACTAAGCTCAATATAAATTCCCATAGCCCCTCCAATAATTTTCAAGTTATTAAGAGGTGATTTAAGTCATCAAAAAATGGGTATATTTAGACAAAACGCGCGCGCGCGAGGGAGAGTGCAAAACCCTATATTTTTAGCTACCTTTCCTCCATGTCATTGCATTCAAACAAGTGACTTATCTTGGACAACTACGGCGACCATGGCCTAATCAAATAGCTCTAAACTACAGGTACTCATATAACGCTCTAGTTTGCTCTACAAGCTCACTAACAATATTGATGTACCTTTGCATGTTTTTCTTATAAAAGTTACTCAGTGGTGAAATGGGTGTGAAATTCCCCTATAGATTTACCCACCTTTAGATATTCCTCATTAAAAAGATAGGAATTGTCAAAATAGCAGTTTCGAAATAC
>NZ_GG665950.1:44579-46668 GCF_000156555.1 Acinetobacter sp. ATCC 27244 | reverse complement strand
TTTATCTTTTCCAATTGAAAACTGACCAACCATTAAGCTGGATCTAGAAAATAGCTTTAATAAACTCGCTGCTAACTCGCTATCTAGCGTACTTAAATCATTCTCTGAATCTTTAATCTTAGCAATTAATGTTTCTGTACTTTTTTTATCTTCTTTAACGCGTCGAATTTCATGAACAATAATATGCTGAATAGACATGATCCATCTCTAAAAAGTGAAAATGATTAAACTTTAGAACAATTTTCATAAAGGCTTTGACTTCAACACTTTATCACTGTTGCAAATTTATCACTAATGCAATTTTTACTACCTCACAGATAGGGTTCGTATTTTAAATCACGCGATTTTGGTTTGTGCCCACTGGCACCTGAATTACTAATAGCAGTAGTCGATCTACCAAGCTGGAATGTCTGCCCCCTTTACTATTCGACTTACTTGACCAGTAAAAAAGCAGGTCAGAAGAAACAGTAAAACCACTTATATTTTTTTAAGCTAAAAAATCAGTTTTATATTCAAAAATACTCGAATCGAGAATTAAGGAATCAAATTGACGATACGTGTACTGATATTCCAACCCTGAACACTTGTCGGTATATTTGTCGGTACATTTGAATTTATAATAATTTATATTTATATATTTCAGTTACTTATATAATATTTATGACTTCCTCTCTCACCGCCAAGATTATTTCTAAAACCATCTAAAGATGACCTAAAAAGCTTAAATCTAAAGGGTTTAGGCTTTTTTTATTACTTACACATTCCTACCCTTTCCATTGCAATCCCCAATATTGTGGGGGATAATTGGGGGATGATTATAAAAATCAAATAATCGTCCCCCAATTTGCATGGATACTATTCAGAATGCTTAGCGATGCTCAAGTTAGAAAGATCAAACCACTTGAAAAGAAAAAGCGTTATGCTGATGAAAAAGGACTGTATTTAGAAGTCACGCCATCAGGTGGACGCTTCTGGCGGTTAAAATATCGGTTTAATGGTCGTGAAAGTACTTTAACTATTGGCAGCTATCCAGAGATTTCACTTGCACAGGCTCGTCGTGCTCGTGATGAAGCACGTATTCAGCTTTATAGTAATATCGATCCCAATGCTGTGAAAAATCAACGATTACAGCAAACGGACGAAAGCATCCTTTTTAAATCCCTTGCGATGGAGTGGATGGAGGACCGTAAAGCAGTCATTAAAGAAACGACTTATCTACGTGATCTATCAGTCTTCGAGAAAGACCTTTTCCCTGCATTAGGTAATATGCCTATTGATCAAATTAAAGGTAAAGATGTGCTTGCTTGCGCAAAAAAAATTGAAGCACGCGGTGCATTGGAAATGGCAAAACGCTCAATTCCTTTAACTGGTCGTATTTTCCGTTTTGCAATTCGTAAAGGCATTATGGAGAATGATCCAACACCGCACTTACAAGAAGCCTTAAAGCCTCGTAAAGTAAAGCACATGGCCCGTTTGGATATTTTAGAGTTTCCACCATTCCTTGAACGTATGGATCGTTATCATGGCAGTCCAATGATTAAAACAGCGATTCAGTTGATGACCTTAACTTTCGTACGTACTGCTGAACTTAGAATGATGGAATGGGATGAAATTGATTTTGAAACTAAATTATGGCGTATACCTGCTGATAAAATGAAGATGGCTCAACCACATATTGTTCCTTTATCTAAACAGGCAATCGAGTTAATAGAGCAATTGCGCCCTCTTACAGGCAATAAACAATACGTGTTTTATAATCACAGTACAGCTAAGCCTATGAGCAGTAATGCTCTTTTATGTGTAATTCGTACAATGGGATATAACGGTAAGATGACAGGACATGGCTTCCGTGGGCTTGCTTCTACAACCTTACATGAACAAGGTTATATGCATGATGCAATTGAAATCCAATTGGCGCATCGAGTTGGGAATGCAGTATCTCAGGCTTACAACCATGCTCAGCATTTAGACTACCGAATCAAAATGATGCAGGAATGGTCTGATTTTATTGATGGTTTAAGGAATAAAATTGTGCCTTTCCCTAAGAGAAATGAAGCTGTATAAAAAGCCTAGCTATAGTTTTAAATGG
>NZ_GG665950.1:42632-43932 GCF_000156555.1 Acinetobacter sp. ATCC 27244 | reverse complement strand
CCTATAAATTCAGCTGCGGCCACAACGCAGAACTTTATGATTAATCAAGAAACTCAAAGGTCTTTTATATGTCTTATTTTAAAGATACCACTGTCAATATTGTTGGGAATAATAAACTTCGATCTCCCCAAATTGAAGCTTATATAAAAATTCAAGATTATTTTGAACAAAACCCTCAGGGTGAAGCACTAGTTGTGTTACCAACAGGTACAGGAAAATCAGGGCTTATTTCAATAGCGCCATATGGAACATCAAATGGACGTGTCCTTATCATCACTCCTGGCTTAGTCACAAAAGAAAGTATTAGTAAAACTCAGGAGTCTTTAAAAGATAATTTTTGGATTAATTTTGATGTAATTTTTGGTTCAAATAATTTACCTGTAGTATGTGAATTTACTCCAGATATTACAGATGAGCATCTGGCTAGCAGCAATATTATTTATTCAAATATTCAAAGAGTGATTAGCCAGTATGAGAATTGTTTGAAAAATCGAGTACCACATGATTTCTTCGATATGGTTATTATTGACGAATCTCATCACTCTGCCGCTTCTAGCTGGGAAGCAATTCTTGGATACTTTAATACAGCTAAAAAACTTCATGTTACAGGTACTCCTTTCAGAGGAGATGGTTTACCAATTCCTGGTGAAAAGATTCATGAAACACCATTGTCTGAAGTTATGCGGGACAAATTTGTAAAATACTTAAAGAAAGAGACCGTAAATGCTCACCATTTATATTTTATAACACCAGAGTTTCCCGATGAGAGATTAACAGTAGAGCAAGTATTACGCTTCAAAGATTCTGAATGGATACAAAAGTGCGTTGCCCTGTCAAAAGAGTGCTCAATGGATGTTATCAATCATAGTCTTATTAAATTGAAGGAATTAAGAGAAATATCACCAGACGTACCTCATAAAATTATCGCTGTTGGTTGTAGCATTCAACATGCGGAAGATCTACAACGTTGGTATGAAGAAGCTGGGCTTAAATCCATATTGATTCACAGTAATATGGAAAAAAATATTCAAACCGCAAAGTTTAAGGCTATCGAAAATCATGAGTGTGATGTAGTTGTATCTGTGAATATGCTGATGGAAGGTTATGACCATAAGTATCTAACTATATTATCAATTTTTAGACCTTACAAAAGTCTAAATGCATTTGCTCAAGTAATTGGTCGTGTATTACGTGCGATTCCAGAAGAGGAAATCAGAGCATTTGAAATTGATAACAATGCCACAGTTATTTTTCATGAAGAAACTGGGCTAAATGAATTATGGGAAGACTTTCAAAAGGA
>NZ_GG665950.1:39902-41680 GCF_000156555.1 Acinetobacter sp. ATCC 27244 | reverse complement strand
AGGAAGTGAATCGTGCAAAAACCGAACGAATAAAAGATTATACTTTAAAAGAATTAACATCAGATTATCAAAGAAAAACTCAATCTTTAGCTGAAGTTGATTCTGTAGCAGCTTTTATTAGTGATCAAGATTCGTTTCTACCTGATATAGATTTCAACGAATTATTTGAGTCTAAAAGACAGGAAATCAATTCCAAAGTTAAAGAAACTCTTAGAAAATTTACCGAAATCCAAAATCTTGATGAAAATATTCTTAAAACGCTAGAAAAACAATTAATTGATCAGGAAAGTAAGAAAATTTCCACTGACTTCATAGATCCTGAGCTACTTGAAAAGAGACCTACTGTAGCGCGTGATCAATTAAGAAAACTTATTAAAAAGAAAACAGAAGATGAGGTTACCAACCTTTTATCAGACCATGGGTATGATCCTAAAGGTTTAGAGTTAGCTAACTCATTTTCAAGACATACATCTACCATAAAACCAGGCATTGCTAATGATGGCACACTAGTTATGTATATTAATTTTAAGCTATATGATAAATTTGGCTCAATTGCATCAAGAGATAACGCCACTCTTGTAAAATCGTTGAAGGTAATTCCTTCTCTTATTGAAGAAGTAAGGAAAATGATATGATCAACCCAACTCTTATTGAAGTCACAGACTCTCTTATTAATCTTAATATTTTCAAAGGCATACAACCATCAGAGCTTGCTGATTCTATTTTTGAAGAGTCATATGTAAATATGATTTCTGAAAAGACATTGAATACCATCGAAGTGACTCTTACATTTAATGAAAAATGTGAAATTACCAATAAAGTTTACATTCACCATATGAAATATGTTTATGACAAACAAAGTTTTCTTATAAAAATTGAAGAAGCTGTGAACTCTAAAAAGTTCAAGCCTATTTGGGATAGAATCACACTTATTAATTCATCACTTGATTTATTAAGTAAAATTCTGAAAGACTCTGATTATACCGAAAATCAGATCCAAAAAATAATAAACACTATTCCAAAGAATTTCCATTCAACACTATCTCAAACTCTCAAAATAGCATCGTAATTTTCACTAGTAAAGAAACTCACCGTTGGGTGAGTTTCTTTACTTCTGAGATTGCCCCAATTACAGCCTAAAACTCTAGCCTACCTTAAGCCGCTATTTGAATGATGCTAATTTGCCTATCGTAGTAACTAAAACGAAAATCAGATGCCTCCTTGGGCATTAGGCAGAAAGAATTGGTTATTTGCAGGTTCACTGCGAAGTAAGCCAACGGGCATGATTTTAATCCAGTCGGCCAAACTAAATAGTCTAGACCCTTATGCTTATTTAAGTGATGTACTAAAAAGATTACCCATCCATGAATTACTATCACATAAATGGAACCCTACTTAACTGGGGGTTCACTGGATGCTTACCGCTCAATATCTACAAGGTGCTTCCTAAACGATTTTATTGAATTATGCTTAAAGAAAACAATCTGTTTGCATATTTTTTGATTTAAAGAATTGATTAAATACATCCTTTTCCTACAACCAAGGAGACACTGTTTCCTAATTTTGTTCATTATTTTGACTAGGATCACTTATACCGTCTCTTCAACAGGAAAGACCGCTAAATACACAAAAAATAATGTATGGACATGCTTTGACTCCTCCTTAACCCTCTTAATCAATCATCGAAAAAAAATATTTAAGAAGCCCAGAGAACTTTAATCTCTCTGGGCTATCTGAAAGTAGATATTTTAGAAATATTTGCTCTAAATGCTTATAAA
>NZ_GG665950.1:38183-39278 GCF_000156555.1 Acinetobacter sp. ATCC 27244 | reverse complement strand
CTGAACTTCTTGATCCATTTGTGCCAAATCAAAACCATAATGATTTACAAGACGACAAATGTACTCTTGTCTTACTCTTTCTTCTGGTGTAAGTACAAGCCACTTATCTTTAAGTGGTGCAAATATTTTTTTTCCATCGATGTCAATTTGTCGCATTTGATCTAAAAAAACTAAATAATATTGATTCAATATCTTACATCAATATCTTGAAATTATGTTGTACAAACAAAATTTTGTCTGAACTATGCTCAAATAATTAACTTTAAGCACTAGGCTTGCTTGTTACATTACTAGTTCTATGCTGAATATAAGCGAAATAATCAATAGCAATGTTCAATACTTATCAATGAAAGTACATTTGAAAAAACGTAAAATTTACAATAATGTTAGTAGAGGTCTTAATTTTCACAACTAATATAGCTCAATCTAACCGAAGCTACTATCTATTGCATAATCTGATTTTCCTCCCAATCCTTATAACTTGTTTGAGGCTGACCTAAAAGCTTCCAAGTAGATGGCCCTGATGTTGGACAACCAAATAACATTGCAGCAGGTGTCGAAGTACTTGTAAAAGATACATCTTGAATAAACTCAATTTTATCATTGACCACTCGGATCATACCTTTATCTATCAAAGATTGACGTTGATTGATAATGAAATTATGTTGAGATGAGGTTTGCTGTTCCTTACCAATAGAACCTTGTCTCACATAGAAAACTCCCTCTTTTATATAAGCTTTTCCATCTACTTTTTTATCACGACTTAAAACAAAAAATTCGGCCTCTATTTCTTCATCTATAGTAGTTGTCAATTGAGTATTTAACTGACTTGAAATTTTTACCACTGGCGTAAGTAAGTTGACCCCTAATGCAGGTAACACAAAACTTAAGTTATCTAAAAAAGTATCCATATCAGAAATATCAGCATCTGATAATCTTCCTGCATAATTTTTTAATTCTTGTTTATTTTCAATTTGATAGAGAGTTTTTTCTTTAATAAATTTATAAACCTGATATTCTAAATACGCACAATGAGTTTTAGTTAGCGTCGTGTCCTTACATTGAACCAAAATAACAGTGTCCCAGAACTCTTTG
>NZ_GG665950.1:17276-37425 GCF_000156555.1 Acinetobacter sp. ATCC 27244 | reverse complement strand
TATAGTCATGGTGTTGCATTCTCTGAATTCCATTCACAGTTTCCCCAACATAAACGCTATATCTTCCTTCTAGCTCTTGAGACTTACTAATAAGAAAATAAATTCCTGAACCATATGCATCTTCTTTCTCAAGCAATTGTTTCAGACTAGCTCTCGGTGCTGCATACACATAGCCAGTCCAATTCATTAGCTCTGCTCTAACAATTCCATTATGCTGTCCATCAACATAAAACAGACGAATTTGGCGACCACGTTTTTGCATTCTTCCCTTTCCAATCAAGATGGTTATAAACCAATCAATCTAAAATATTTCTTAATTATTTTTATCAACTTATAAGATTATCATCAACACACAATTTTTACATTAAACTCCACAACAAATATCCATTCTCTTTAGCCTGCCGATATGCCCAGCTTGTAACACCATGTGATCTTTCAATATTTGTCAGAAAACCCAGCTTTGATAACTCCTCTGTAATAAGTCTATCTAAAGTTTTGATTTCGCTCTCGCCAAGATTTAATTGCTCATTTTTTCGCTTGTCTTTTTAGCTAAATTAGGTAAAATGCTCGCCACGTTGCCGGCATAGCTCAGTTGGTAGAGCAACTGACTTGTAATCAGTAGGTCCACAGTTCGAATCCGTGTGCCGGCACCATCAAATTCAAAAAAGGCTTAAACTTTCAGGTTTAAGCCTTTTTTATTGCCTAGCTTTTCACTGCACTGATCTGAACATAACGCACCAAACCATCTCGGTAGAGTTTTCGGCACAGCTTGGCAGTCATATTGATTTTCAACTGAGCAAAGTCCAATACTTTTTTTTCAATTTGCTGCATTTCAATATATCGCGCAAAACCATCCAATACCGCTTCAGAAAAGTCCTGAATCTTGACCTGAGTCAAACCATGTCGCTCCAAAGTTTGCGCAAGCTGCGGTTCACTCATTAAATGCTGCCAATCAACATCCGCCCCTTTTAACAACAAACGATATTGTTGCTTTTGCATATAAGAACACTGTTGCCACGCGTCAGACCACATTAAATAGTGAAAAACAATACGACCTTTTGAATTTAAAACGGGAATGGCTGAATCTAGAAATGAATTCAAATGACTGTGATACGCCGCATCAATGCAGATCACGGCATCAAATGAATTTAAAAAATGAAGGGTGTTTAAATTCAAAAAAGATTGGCAATAACTTTCAACCTGCGGCAAGTTTTTTTGAATTCGTTCAACGCAGCCGGGTTGTAATTCAATTGCACAGAGCTGTTCGACGTGATAACGCTTGAGCCAATGCAACACACTCGCACCTTGCCCACAGCCGAGGTCTAAAACACGATCCTGCTGTTGCAATTGGATCGAATCTGCGGCTTGATCAGCGAGACTTTGGCATGCGAGTGGATAATCATCATATTGTGCTTGCCAATATCCTAAATTACTCCAAGCAAGCGTGGCATCATCACCGAGCCGTTTGGCATCAATGGCATACTTATGCCCAATGAATTTTTCAATCCATCCCTGCTTGAAGCGGGTCATCTTAGTAACCGAGTTCAGGTGCAACGGTAACCTTCGGTTTAAGCCCAACAAAAGGTAACGGCGCACCTAAAATTTCAGAGATATGCATCGCCGAAGTCACCGCTGATTCCAAGATTGGCAGACCATCACATGACCAAGAACCACAGTAGAAAACTTTACGATTTTGGTCTAAATGACGTTGCTGAATTTGCTTATTCAACGCCACCGTTTCTGAGTCCACCACCGCACGAGTAAGTTTTACTTTAGAAATAATTTTCTTTGGATCAATATCAATCACAGGACACCATGTTTGGAACACGGCATTTTTACCCACTAGAGTTGGTTCAATCGCGTTGATCCACACCGTAAACTGCTGACGAGTAAATTTACGATCCATCATATAGCTCAACACAGCCCAGTCTTTTCGGCGTGGTGGCATGACCACAGGATCGGTATGAATGACCAAATCCCCTTGTTCAAATCTGAATTTCTTTAACAAGGCAATATCTTCAGCAAATTGTGGCTGTTTCAAGAAATTCTCAATCGCAGGAGTAGGTGTTGCGATGACCACACGATCAAACAACTGGCTTTGACCGAGTGCATTTTCTACCAAAATCTTGTCGCCTTGCTCTTCGACTTTCTCAACCGCAGCGCCACTATGGATCTCGATCCCCTCAATCAAGCGGCTGACCAAAGCGGGTGTTCCGCCTTTCATTCGCAGTAACGCTTCACCTTCGGTCAATTGGCGAATAAATTCTAATAAGGGTTTCGCTGGCCATTCTCCAATGGTTTTTGGATGGCAGGTACAAATGGTATAGAGAACTGGCATGACCGTTCCATGCCAAAACACTTCTTCAATATGGTACTGATTCATAAACTCAGCAAGCGTAATGTCTTGATTCTCAGATTTAAAGAACTGATTGACGGCTGTTTTAAGCTGCAACATTCCTTTGACCAAGCGCCAACCGTATTGCTGAATACCTTTGCGGTTATTAATAATCGGAAAATTACCGATACGACTACGAGAGGTTGTCAACCATGTGTCTGTTCTATCTTCAAATAACCAACTGCATGCCATAAAGGTACGGACAGGAAAAGTTTCTATGCCTAGATAACTGGCTAAACTTAACGTGTTCTTCCAAAGCTTTGGATTCATCACACGCAATGGAGCATCAATGATACCGCCATCAAAATCTATACTATGGCTATCCATACCCCGACCTGCGAGTGCTTCGAAGATCGTTACTTTATGTCCTGCATCATGTAGGATTCTGGCTGCAGCAAGCCCTGCCATTCCACTGCCGATAATTGCAATATCCAAAATTATGTCCCATCAGTTGATGATTTTTATTGATTATGACCGATCATTAACCTAAACACCTTATTAAAAAATACCAGATTCAGCATTTAAGTCCGACTTTTCTCTAAATATTTTAGCCTACTATGGTTACATTTTATCACAATTCATTTTATTAAGATAAGCAACTGAAATTACTTAATAAATTTCAAAAAAAAGCCAAAAATATACAGATCCTTCTATATTTTTCCATATTTTAGCTTCGAAAGGCTTTGCAAAGTGCAAAATTCAGGCTATTCTGTTTGTACAACAATGAGAACTGAGTCACATAATAAGCTGTATAATTATAAGTGACCTAACATTAAAAAAATCAATAGAGAACGTTATAGCCGAAGCCCATAACTCTAGCGGAGTTATGGGCTTTCTTACATAAACAATTGATAAGTAAAATAATATAGATTACATCACGCCAAATTTACCACTATTGAAATCATGTATCGCTTCGGCAATCTCAGTTTTACTGTTCATGACGAATGGTCCATAACCTTCAATCGGTTCATTGAGTGGCTGACCCGTTAAAATCAAGAATTTACTGTCCTGCTCAGCTTTGATTGAAAAATCAATTTCTTCTCGGCTAAGCACCACTAAACTTGGCGATTGTATCTGTTGTACTTCATTTAAAGTCACCTCACCTGCAAGTAACACCAACAACGTTGTATGGCCTTCAGTCACATAAAAATGATGTTGCTGACCTTCAACAATTGTCCCATCCCAAACATTGACTGGACTGAATGTCGTTGCAGCGCCTTGGGTGTCTTGATATTGCCCAGCAATCACACGTAACTCACTGCCCACATCATCAAGTGCAATACGTTGAATCTGTGCAGCATCAATTGCTTGATACTTGGCAGGGGTCATTTTGGAATGAGCAGGTAGATTTACCCAAAGCTGTACCATTTCAAATAGACCGCCTTGCTCAGCAAAGGCTGGTGAATGAAATTCTTGATGCAAAATCCCACCACCTGCGGTCATCCATTGCACATCACCTGCTTTGATGGTACCACCACCGCCAGCAGAATCTTTATGCGTCACCTCACCTTGATAAGCAATCGTTACCGTTTCGAAGCCACGATGTGGATGAGTACCCACGCCATGCTGAGCGGTGGTTGGTTCAAAGCGATATGGTGCAGCATAATCTAATAGCAAAAATGGGCTAATGCTTTGTCCTAAACGATCATAGGAAAATAGGTTATAGACAGGAAAACCGTCACCTACCCAGTGCATATGTTTATTTTGATAAATACCAACAATCTTTTTCATCTATATACTCCTATAGTGTAGAAGTTCTGATCTTGGTCTTTATTTTACGCCCCTCTATCCAAGGCTTATAGCATCAGTTTGACAACACATTATTCTATATACGGGACAATTCAAGTAATTATCACCAATAAAACTGATACAAATCTTAATCATCCCATTTTTGATATTGTTTATCCTATTTTTTAGACTTCATTCAATTCAATAATTTCACTAGCATGATTCAAAGCAATACAAACAGAGCAAATTAGGCTCATTTTTATTTTACAACAACATGAGGAAACAACGATGGCTCAAGACTATATTCGCCTAGACAAAGATAATGCAGCAGTGCTTTTAGTCGACCACCAAACTGGTTTACTTTCATTGGTTCGTGATATTGATCCAGATAAATTTAAAAACAATGTATTGGCGCTTGCAGATGCCGCAAAATACTTCAATTTGCCGACAATTTTAACCACAAGCTTTGAAAATGGTCCAAATGGTCCACTAGTTCCTGAACTCAAAGAAATGTTCCCAGATGCACCTTATATTGCTCGTCCTGGTCAAATCAATGCATGGGACAATGAAGACTTTGTAAAGGCGGTTAAAGCAACTGGCAAAAAACAATTGATTATTGCAGGTGTTGTGACTGAAGTTTGTGTGGCATTCCCAACACTTTCAGCCCTTGCAGAAGAGTTTGAAGTCTTTGTGATTACCGATGCTTCGGGTACCTTTAACGAATTGACGCGTGATGCAGCTTGGGATCGTATGTCTAAAGCTGGCGCTCAGTTGATGACATGGTTTGGTATGGCGTGTGAGTTACATCGTGACTGGCGTAATGATATCGAAGGTTTAGGTGCATTATTCTCCAATCATATCCCTGATTATCGCAACCTGATCAATAGCTATAATCAAAATACATCACAAAAATAAAATACACACTGAAGATTAGAGTCCTGCATGCGACTCTAATCTTCTCTCGATATAGGACTACATCGACCTTGATTAATTCATTTGATGATTTCCATTATTTCTATCTCGTGGTGAAACACGGTGGCTTTAGTGCTGCCAGTGAGGCAGAACATATTAGTAAGTCAAAGCTCAGTCGTCGAATTATTGAGTTGGAAAACAAATTTAATGTCAGCCTCATCCAACGAACCACACGGCATTTTAAGGTGACTGAACTCGGTCAAGAGTTTTATGAAGAGTGCTGCAAAGTGATTGCACAAGTTGAATGTGCTGAAAATGTGTTACTCAAACAAAAAAGTGAACCTCAAGGTTTGGTCAAAATCAGTTGCCCACCACTGATGATGCATTTCCAAATCCGCAAGTTATTAAATGAATTTCTAAAAGCCTATCCCAAAGTCGAAATTGCCTTAGAGCTGACCAGTCGTCGTGTCGATCTGATGCATGATGATATTGATATCGCCATACGAACCAGCTTTGAACCCAACGAAGACTCAAGTCTCATTGTTCGTGATGTGATTCAGACTGAACATTGTTTGGTTGCTGCACCAGAGCTTTTGCAGGGGCAACACATCCACCATTATTCAGAGTTATCACACTACCCAAGCGTGGCTTTAGGGATCCAAAAAAACCAATATTTTTGGCATCTGTGTCATGTGAAAGATGATAAAAGCGTGGATGTTCCCTATACGCCTCGCGTTAGAAGCAATGATCTTGCGGGAGTATATTATGCTGTCAGTGATGGTCTAGGCATCGCAGATTTGCCCTATTTAACCGTACAAGCTGATATCGAAAAAGGCAAACTGATTCATATCCTACCCGAATGGAAGTCTAATCGAGGTACGGTGCAACTGGTTTATGCATCACGCAAAGGACAACGTTTAGTGGTTGAAAAACTGATTGATACTTTAATCGAAAATTTAAGACGTCTGCCTGAAAGCCAACACCAGCATGGCTATCTTTCGACTTAAAAAACGGTCATGAATGGGCATGACCGCTCTTTAACAAGATTGGATCTTCAAATATCCAAGATCTACTCAGATAGATCCACACAGAGATATTTCATCTCGAGATATTCTTCAATACCAAATTTTGAACCTTCGCGGCCTAGACCTGATTGTTTGACTCCACCGAATGGTGCAACTTCATTTGAAATCGCGCCCGTATTAATGCCAACCATGCCATATTCAAGCGCTTCGCCAACACGCCATTGACGAGCTGCGCTTTGAGTAAACACATAAGCGGCCAAACCAAATTCCGTATCATTTGCCATGGCTACGGCTTCGTCTTCAGTTTTGAAACGGAATAACGGCGCAAGTGGACCAAAGGTCTCTTCTTTAGAGATTTTCATGTCTTGGGTGACGTTGGTGAGTACCGTCGGTTCAAAGAAAGTGCCACCGAGTGCTGAACGCTGACCACCGATACGCACTGTCGCACCTTTTGCAGTGGCATCAGCAATATGTGACTGGACTTTGGCAATCGCATCTTCATCGATCAATGGGCCTTGGGTGGAAGCTTCCTCACGACCATCACCGACTTGTAGCTTAGCCACAGCTTCGACTAAACGATCTGCCAAAGCATCGTAAATACCCTCTTGCACATAAATTCGATTCGCACAGACGCAAGTCTGACCACTATTGCGATATTTGCTCGCCATAATGCCCTGAACCGCTTGATCGAGATTGGCATCATCAAATACCAACACAGGTGCATTACCACCCAATTCGAGCGATAGCTTCTTAATGGTTGGCGCACATTGCTGCATTAAAATGCGACCCACTTGGGTTGAACCTGTGAAGCTCAGCTTGCGCACAATATCGCTCTCGCACAGGGTTTTGCCGACTTCAATCGCATCACCGCTGATATTTAACAAGATATCAGCAGGCAAACCTGCTTTTAGAGCCAGCACTTCCAGTGCATATGCAGTTAAAGGCGTTTGTTCAGCGGGTTTGACCAACATCGAACAACCCGCCGCAATTGCTGGCGCAGCTTTGCGTGTGATCATCGCCGCAGGGAAATTCCACGGCGTGATCGCAGCCGTTACCCCAATCGCTTGTTTAATCACAAGCAAACGTTGATTTGGCAATGTCGGTGTTAAAACCTCACCATCGATACGACGAGCTTGCTCTGCAAACCAACGGATGAATGAAGCCGCGTAACCAATTTCACCTCGTGCTTCAGCCAACGGTTTGCCTTGCTCGGCAGTTAAAATCTGAGCAAGATTTTCTTTATGCTCAAGCATCAACTGATACCACGCCAAAAGCACATCAGCGCGAACTAAAGCAGTTTGCTTTTTCCATACGGCTTGGGCTTGGGCTGAACGCTGAATCGCGGCTTCAACACCTGCACGGTCATAGCTTTTCACCCATGCCAGTGTTTCGCCGGTCGCAGCATCTTTCACTTCGATATCATTATGAGCTGCTGGCGCAGCGAATGAAATATCGGGGTGCTGTAATAAATACTGCAAATTGTTTTGAATCATGCAGATTGCTCCACTGTTTGTACACTGTCTGCTGTTAATGCTGCAAAACCTTGTTTTAAAATATCGAGACCTTGACGGAATTGCTCAGCAGGAATGGTTAACGGATATAGGAAACGAATGACATTACCGTATTTACCACAAGTAAGAATCAATAAACCATGTTCCATTGCATAACTTTGTACTGCTTTTGCTTGCTCCGCTGTTTCTAGCTCGGCAGCGACCATTGAACCCAAAGCACGAATTTGAGTAACAACTTCGCCTGAAGCCTGTTGAATTTCTTTTAAAACAGTAACCAACGCTGTACCTAGCTGATTGGCACGCTCACATAAGTTTTCTTCTTCGATTGCATCAATCACCGCATGCGCAGCAGCAACCGCGATTGGGCTACCTGCATACGTGCCCCCTAAACCGCCTGGGTTTGGCGCATCCATCACTTCAGCACGCCCCACTACACCTGAGATAGGGAAACCTCCCCCCAAACTTTTCGCCATCGTGATCAAATCGGCTTTGGTTTCATAATGATTCATGGCAAATAATTTGCCTGTACGGGCAAAACCAGATTGCACTTCATCTGCAACCAATAAAATACCGTGCTTATCACACAAAGCACGTAAGCGCTTTAAGAATTCAGCAGGTACTACATTAAAACCACCTTCACCTTGTACAGGTTCAAGCACAATTGCCGCGACATCATGCGGGGCAATATCTTCGCTAAAAATATCTTCAACACTTTCAATCGCCGCTGCAACCGAGATGCCCTTTTCTGGCACTGGATAACGCGCATGAAATACACCTGCTGGCATCACACCAAAGTCACGTTTATACGGTGCTGTTTTACCGGTCATTGCCATCGTCATAAATGAACGACCATGGAAACCATTGCCAAACGTAATGATGCCATGACGACCAGTATATGAACGTGCAATCTTCACCGCATTTTCAACAGCTTCTGCACCTGTGGTAAAAAATGCCGTTTTCGCTGCACCTGCGATCGGTGCGCGCTGATTAATGCGTTCAGCCAAAGCCACATAACTTTCATAAGGTGTCACTTGATAAGCCGTATGGGTAAATTTAGTCAGTTGCTCTGTGACAGCAGCGATCACTTTCGGATGGCGATGCCCTGTATTGAGTACTGCAATACCGCCTGCAAAATCGATATATGGTTTACCTTCCTTGTCCCAAATTGTTGCATTTTCAGCTTTTTCTGCATACCACTGACACATCACACCGACACCACGTGGCGTTGCTTGCTGTTTACGTATATTCAGTGCAGAATGTTGAGCGTCCATTTGATTCCCTCATATTTCATCATCAGTTACAGCTTTGGTCTTACATCCTAGGAGTCGATTTTTGGGATGCGATACAATGGCTGCCTATAGCTGTAATTTCGCTTGTCTGATGGCAAGTGACGAGAGCCATTTTTAAACTGTAGGAGAGAGCCAATTGCGTAGCTTACTTGGAGATCATTTACTGCAAAGACTCCAACAAGACACTGAAGGGAAACTACATCAACGTCTTTTCCGTTGTCTGCGCGCTGCAATTATGGATGGTGTGATCCAACCGATGACGCGTCTACCTGCGTCACGTGATTTAGCTAGCGAAATTCATGTCTCTCGAAATACCGTATTGAGTGCTTATGAACAGTTGCAAGCGGAAGGTTATTTAGAAGCACGCACGGGACATGGCACTTGGGTCGCTGAAAAACTGCCTGAAACTTTTTTAAACAGCAGAAATAAAAATAAGAAGGCTGAAATAGCTCATATTGAAAGCTCTTATGCTTTATCACAGCGTGGCTCAAACTTATTGGGTTATGCAGCAGCTTCACCCCATCAATGGGGAGCGTTTGTGCCGGGCGCACCCGATGTAACTGAGTTTCCCCACCATATCTTTAGTCGCATTCAAGCACGTTTGAGTCGTGAACCTGATGTCAATCGGCTAATTTATAGCAATGCAGGGGGATGTATTGAGCTCAGGAGCGCATTGGCAGATTATTTAAAAGTCGCACGCTCTGTGCAATGCGATGCGGATCAGATCATAATCACTGAGGGTATTCACCAAGCCATTGATTTAGTATCTCGTGCACTCAGTGACATCGGGGACCGTGTCTGGATCGAAGATCCTGCCTATTGGGGCATGCGCAACACGCTCAGGATCAATGGTCTGGATATTCAGCCCATGCCTGTCGATGCAGAAGGCATTATTCCTGAAAATAACCCGACCCAGCCGCCAAAATTGATCTTTGTTACACCCTCGCACCAATATCCATTAGGCTCCCATCTCAGTTTAGATCGACGTCGACAATTGATTCATCTTGCACGCCAGCACAACAGTTGGATCGTGGAAGATGATTATGACAGTGAATTTCGATTCTCTGGGCAACCTTATCCAGCCCTGCAAGGCTTAGAACATAACGCCCCCGTGTTATATATGGGCACCTTTAGTAAAACCATTTATCCTTCATTGCGGATCGGTTATTTGGTAGTGCCTAAACCGCTATTTTCACCATTACGCATCGTAGCGGCAGAACTCTATCGTGGTGGACATTTACTGGAACAAAAAGCTTTAGCCGAATTTATTCGTGAAGGTCATTATGAAGCGCATATTCGACGTATGCGCCTATTGTATGGCAAACGTCGGGACTATTTGGTGAGCTTGATTCAACGTTATCTAGGTGCTGCGTTTTTACATGAATACGATGAGGCTGCGGGCTTACATCTGGTTTTAAAACTCCCCGATTATTGTGATGATGTCGCGATTGCAGCAACTGCGCTGGAACGTGGAGTCAAAGTCCGCCCCCTGTCCCAATACTACATGCAATCACATGCCCACGCCCAACGAGGTCTGTTGATGGGCTTTGCCTGTGTCAATGAAAAAGACATGGTGATGGCGTTTGGAGTCTTACTGCAATGTCTACGTGAAGCAAAAGTACCGACGCTTTCCGCATAAATTCAATAAAAAAAGAACCTCGATATGAGGTTCTTCAATTCGCTTCAACGTTTCGGATTAAAGCGATGGCTTTTCTTGAATCATTTCACTTTGTGCGCTCTTTCCCCAGTTGAATTTCTGAACCAGAAAACCTACTGCCACAATAAATAAGGCCAATAATGAAGTATAGGTCACTTCTTTAAAATATGTGCCTTCAATCAACATGGTAATGATCGAACCAATGATCGCAAAAATCACCAGATAAGTCAGCCAAGGAAATAGCCACATTTTAAAATCAATTTTGGCCCCTTCAGCTTCAAGTTTTTTACGCATCCGTAGCTGTGAAAAGGCAATGGTCAAATACACATACAACGCTGCCGTACCCGTTGCCAGCATGAAAATATCATACACATTCATACTCTCTGTGGCGGTCAAAAAAGTTGCGAACAAGGCAAATAAACATGATGCAATTACACCAATGCCTGGACTGCCTTTTTTATTTAAATAACCAAAACTTTTGGGTGCATCACCGCGTTTAGATAATGAAAATAGCATCCGTGAACAGGTATACAAGGCGGAGTTAAAGCAACTACACACTGAGGTCAGCACCACGAAGCTCACAATATGACGTGCTTCAGGAACGCCCAAGGCACTCAAGGTTACACTATAGGTTCCCCATGTCGGGTCTTTTAATAATGGGTTGTTATAGGGAATCAAACATACGGTAATCAACATCGAACCCACATAAAACAACATAATTCGCCATACAATCGAGTTGGATGCTTTGCGGATTTCCTTAGATGGATTTTTCGACTCTGCTGCAGCAACGGTGACTATTTCAGCTCCGATATAGGCAAACATCACCCCAAGTAAAGCGGTAATCACAGAGGAAAAACCATTGGGCATAAAGCCTTGTGCGGTGAGATTACCCACACCTGCGGCAGATACCTCTCCCCAAGGCCAGAGGTGCATAATGGCTAAACTACCGATCACTAAAAAGATCACAATCGCAATGACTTTAATCAATGCAAACCAAAATTCAAACTCACCATAATTCTTAACGTTTTGTAAGTTGATCCAAACCAGTGACCCAATCACCAACAGCATATAGCCCCAAATGGGAATAAAGGGAAACCAGTTATTCAAGATTTTGCCTGCAACATAGGCCTCCCATCCCATGAGTAATGCCCATGAACACCAATATAACCAACCAATGGTAAATCCCGCCCAACGACCAATGGCACGGTCAGCATAAGTTGAAAAAGAGCCACTGTCAGGGTTTTGAACCGCCATTTCCCCTAACATACGCATAATAAATAAAACCAGTAACCCACCTAGGGCATAAGCCAAAACGGCCGCAGGTCCAGCGGAGTAAATCACATTGCCCGAACCGATAAATAATGATCCACCAATCACGCCTGCAATAGAGATCATGGTCAAATGTCGTGATTGCAATCCATGTTTTAAATTTTGGGAGAGATTGGCTTCAGAACCGTGTTGATGTGCTGCCATATCATTTTCCTTAACCTATTGGGGATATTTGCAACCTGAGAACTGTTCATCTCAATGCCCCATATATCCCTAAAAATGGTGTTGTTCAAACCTGCTCTCCTCAAATAAAAGAAAGGACGAATGAACAACGCTTCCGTATGCATACTTGCTATGGCTTTAATTTGTCGTTTTGACTCTGAAGAAACGAGAGCCATTTTTAGAATAAAAGAGAGAGCCAATTGTAAAAATTATGCACAATTTTGGCGAGTTTTATGATCAACTTGGTCTGAGTCGCGATCAGTGAATGATCTTTTTAGGAGAATTTATATAAGGAATAAAGTTGTTGTCGTGGCATAACAAAAGCCCCTTTTCAATCGCTGAAAAGGGGCTTTTTGAGAAACTTGTTCGGTGGATCTACAAGTTAGAATGGATATACACACCAAAAATAAATATATTATTAAATTACAATTAATTATAAATATTTGTAAAGCATTTTGTCAATTTTTTTGTTGTAAATTTAACACTTAAGTATCAATGATCTCTACAGACCAGTCATAAACATTGAATTAGGGACTTTGGTTGTAACAGATCCACTAACCTTGCTTATTCTGATACTAAACTATCTTATCTGGGATAAAACACATAAGATCAATATCTTATCTAAAAAAATTTAACTTGCTTAAGGAGCTAGTCACCTTGCTTATTTAAATTATAGATAAAAAAATTTTTAACCATATGAATTTAAATTATTTTTTAATATAAGTGATAAATACACACTTACCAAATCAAAAGACTAAAAACCTCTATAAAATCAAATATAGAAGTTAGAACTTTGAAATGTTAGTAATTTATGAATGGATCTGACTATCTTTTTTTAAAGAAATTTTTATCCCTAATTTGGACTAAATTACTCTTTTTTGAAAGCATACTTTGCATTAATATCTCTCTTTTTGTTACTTTGTCTTTCAATTAAATTATCATTCATAAAAGCATTCAGATAACTTCTAATTGTATTTTCATTAATTTGTGAGTATTCAGATAACTCTAGTAAAGTTGCACTACCGTTATAAAACAAATAAGATAAAATATTTCTTTGTGTTTCATTATAATTTGGGAATTTACTTTCTATTTCCTTCATTAAGGAAGTATGAATTGTTTTAGAATGATCACTTACTCGATTTTTTAAAGTTAAGAATACATTTCCATTTCGCTCTTTATACTCTGGTAAAGAAAGCATAGACTTTTCCATAGATTCATAAATTCGAGATACGCCCTCATTTAACTGACGTACATAGCCTAGATCTTCAAGCACTCTAGCAATTCTCGGATTACGGGCAAAGCGTTCTGTTTTGATATTATCAATCGTGACTTGAGCAGGTAATGGGCCACTATTGCTTATTTCAATTCGATCATCAAAATGCTTAATATAAATGGGATTACCTTGAATATTATAGGAACGATGACAAAGTGCATTTACAATGCCTTCAAGCCACGCATCTTCTGGATATTCTGGTACTTTTATAAACTTACCTTCCTTAATATCTAAAAAATAATAGTCTCTAAAAGAAGTCTTTAGAAAAAGGCGTAATTCATCAATAAGTCGAGGAATATTATTTTCAAATCTCTCATCTTTGATTACATTGTGTTCTTCTCCTACTTTTGCTTGTACACCTTGATAGCGTACATATCTAACTGAAGCAGAAGGAATATATTTTTCTGGATCTTTTGAAAATAACAAAATAGCTGCTTTTTTAAAGCTACATACATCTTCTTTCTTATTCAACAAATGACGTTTATTTAGTAAATCAAGATAACTCCCTTTGTAATTTAATTTTTCTTGATATGCTAACAATAACTGTTCATCCAAGTCATCCGTATCAAATTCACTAATAACTTCTTCTTCAAAACGACGTATCATTTTATCATATTCAAGTTTTCTTACCCGATCTCTGTCTAATTCACGATTTTGGTCAGATACTCTTAAATAAACTTTCTCATTATCTTTTCGGCAAAAAACTCGTTCTAATTCTTGTTCGACATGGAACAAAAATATCAACTTTTCATCTATGTTAATTTCTTCTAATTCAATCGTACAAGGTGGATCAATAAAGTCAAAAATCAACCTGCGATACGCATCAAGATTGCCTAAACTTTTAAGATCCTGAATTTCGCCCTTATCTGAAACACCAAAAACTAGAATTCCACCATCAGCATTCAACATACCAATGAGTTCTTCTGCAATCTTGGTAGGTTTAATATCCTTTTCGCCTAGACCTTTACGTTCAAAGTACTGATTTTCTTGTTGTGTTTGTAAGTATGTTTGAGTAATGATCGTATTAACCTTAGAAATGGACTTTTCCATTCATACACCTTGCTTATTTTGATGAAAACCTTGCTTAAGCAAAATAATTTCATATAAAACAATTACATAAAATAAAATTACAAACTTGCTTAACAACCCATGTACCTTGCTTAATCTACACCTTTACATCATCAAGTAGATAAAAGTAACTCTGAACTAGGCCTATTATAGTTGATAATCATCTGAAATAGTGAAAGAACAGAACATCCTTCTAAATATAGAATAAACGGTTAGGTAGTACTATTGAGTAAGGTCTCTAAGATCAACAATTTAAATTCACATAATAGATAGGATGAGATGATTACAAGTAATTGTTAATAAAATGGTCGTTTTCTTTACATTTAAAACATGATCCTAGAATTACATTTCTTATTCAAAATAACGTAAAGAAATTGCGATAATAAATCTATGTAAAGTTTAGGTACGTTTTATTATGATTATTGGATATGCTCGGGTCAGTACACATGACCAAAATCTAGATTCACAATTAGATGCACTCCAGAAGGCAGACTGTGAACAAATTTTTCAGGAAAAGATAACAGGAAAAACTAAGGATCGTCCTGAATTGATAAGTTGCTTGAAAGCTCTAAGAAAAGGTGATGTTCTGGTTGTTTGGAAACTTGATCGCCTTGCCCGTTCATTAAAAGATTTAGTCGAGATTATTACTGACTTAAATCAGCGTGAGATAGGCTTTAAATCGCTTACAGAGGCAATTGATACCACCTCTGCTACTGGCAGGCTAGTGTTCCATATTTTTGGAGCATTAGCTGAATTTGAGCATAGTTTAATTCGTGAACGTACCATAGCAGGTTTAGATGCAGCGAGAGCAAGAGGACGTAAAGGTGGGCGCAAACCATCCATGTCTAAAAAAGATATTAAAAAGGCCCAAGCTATGTTACGAGATCCTCAAATTACTAAAACAGAGGTAGCAAAACATTTTGGAGTAAGCCGAGTAACGCTGAATAGCTCACTGAATAAATCTTAGAATTGTTCTTAGTTGCTATCTAACAAGAATTTCATATATTGGGGATGTATTGTCTTAATATCTATCCCTAACCCTTGGAATAGTAAACTAATTGCGTTTTCTTTTTCTATTTGTAGTCTATTATTAAAATCTTTTAAATTTTTGGAATCAGCGTCACTATAACAATGCTGATAGCCTGAAACTATCTGCTCCATCCTAGTTATAGTTTTACTAAAATTTAGCTTCATTTTAATATTACTATTGATATTCGTTAGATGACTTAGACTATCTCTAACATTTTCAATGACATGAGGTGGAATATACCAGTCATATTTTGAATTCTCATATCGTAAGTCTAATCCTAAAAAATTTACTGTTTCCTTTTCAGGAATAATCTGTGTTTTTGACTTTTCATCAATTTCAGGAAGTGTTAAACCTAAGTTACTCAATTCTTGGAAAACTAATTCAAATACATCTTTACACTGCTGTTCGGAATCAAGAAAAAATATCAGATCATCCGCATAACGGACATGTTTATATTTTTGCTTAATAAGCCAATTATCAAAATCATTTAAGTAAAATGATGCTAGTAAAGGTGATAAAGGCATCCCTTGTCTGACACCTTTCCCAATCTTAGACTCAATTAGCTTTTTATGCGTCTTTGCATATTCATGAGGAATACTTGGATCACAGCAAATTATGGATTCAAACAAATAGAGTATGTCAGTTGATATATTTTCTCGTATTTCCTTTAACAAAGTTGACCGAACTAAATTATCAAAAAACGAGGCAATATCTGTTTTTAAAACAAAAGGCTTTGTATTTCTTAAATCTTTTGCCTTTTGTCTTGCTCGAAATATACCTACACCTGAAACAGAAAAATCGTTAGATTTAAGTATAGCTAACTCATGTTTTAAGTTCTGGGCAATGTAATCAATTAAAATCATCTGCACTAGACGATCTCTAACGGTTGGTATGCAGATTAAACGTGGCTTTTTACTAGGATTCTTTTTATTCTCAATAATTACAGGATACAGTTTTTGAAATCTATAGCTTTGAGTTTCAATTAATTTTATTAAAGACTCTAATTGAACATTTAAATTATTCTCAAATTCTTTAATTGAAACATAGTTGGTATGATATTTTTTATCATAATTTTTAATATTTTTTTGTTTGAAAATTTTAAATTTTTCATCAAAATTTTCTTTAACAAAGTCTTTAAAAAACATAATTTTATATCTCTTTCTTCTCCATTGCGTCCTTGTAAAGCTATCTCGCAACGGTTAAAAAGGGACACATCCATTCAAATGGTAATAGCTCTTCTCATCGGTGATAAGACTAGCCAGTCCATCCTCATGGTTCTGTTCTGATGCACATTTCTGTGTTGTCGAGCGAACCAATGGTTTACAACAGTGTGAGCAATTTATTGCCATCTTTTTTCTTGAAATGCTGCTATTAGTATAACATAAAACAACATCGAGAATCAACACAAAAAACTCCACAATTATCAACATAACTACATGATTTTCCTGATAATTTTTTGACGAGAATATCAAAACCAACTGAAACAACCACTTGACAATATAGAGAATATCGGTTCTCCAAACCGCCCGTAGCCCCACGCCCACCATCTTGAAAAAGCCAAGTACCCCCCAAGTAATGATAGCAAGGGGACTGTTACATCCATTCAAATGGTAATAGCTCTTCTCATCGGTGATAAGACTAGCCAGTCCATCCTCATGGTTCTGTTCTGATGCACATTTCTGTGTTGTCGAGCGAACCAATGGTTTACAACAGTGTGAGCAATAGTAGGGTTTTAACCGACCATTTAGATATTTGAAATATATAAGAGTATTTGTATATCAGCAACATAGAATAAACAATGAACTGTAATAAATAGTAAAAAGCCATTTAGATAAATCTAAATGGCTTTTATTTCTAGATATCCAACTTCGGTAAACTTCTCACAATTTTCATTGTTTCCAAGCTGACTGTAATCACACGCAAGAACAAATCCAATGGGTATCTAGCATCACCCATAGTTTCAATTGCCCAATCATTTGCATCGTTTACAATACCACTGTCTTTGTGTGTAGAAACACCTTGACGCTCCATAACCCATTCGAGTGCTGACTTACCATTAACCACATAGTCATACGCCTCTACAGGGATTCCACGAATAGTGATCGCATTGTTATAAACCACTGTATCTTTTTGGTCTTTTTTCGGGAATTTCATTTTAGTCACATAGAAGTCTTTATCTTCTAAATGCTTCAATGATTTATTACCCAAGTCCAATTTGGCTTTGTACGGCTCAACAGTTTCGTAGTTTAAATGCCAATGTGCTAAGTCACGCCCCGCTTTAGAAAACGCCCAAAAATCTTCGGCTTTGTTCACACAAGGGATACGAGGTAATTCTTTAGTAAGATTGTCAGCATAACGACTACGATAATCTTCACTGTGCAATAAACCATACACATAGTAGAAAATATCTTCCTTGCTAATCGTTTCAGTCGGGTAAGCATCTGTGAAATGCTTTAAGCCTGCATCACTAATTGCATCTTTACGATTATATTGACCATCTGAGTTTTGAGCATCGGCTTGGCTAAACAAGTCAGCATCATTAGCTTTTACGGTGTTTTCTTCATAAAGGTAGAGTGGGAAGCATTGACCTTTTTCGATTGTATCTAAGCTTAAGATATTATTGCTGATTATCGTTGAAAATCCTGATCTAGCTCCAATTCCTGAAAGTTGAATTATTAAATTATTCGCATCTGCTGTTGGAAAAATTTGAGGCATCTGTAAAACCATTTCATTTAATCTACGATTAAAATACATCCATGATTTGATAAATGGTCTATATGTAGCACTATAAATCGACTTTCTTTCAAAAGATAATCTTTTATCTTTTTTAAGGTCATTTTTTAAAGCTCTAGTCCAACTAATTTTTGTTGAATCAATATTGATTAACTCACCTACATCCTTATTAGGATTAGCTTTTAGTAGTGGTTGGATACGATTGTTTTCAGCATTATAAAATTCAATTAATTTATGAACATTAGCTTCTAATTTTTGTTGTGAATATTGATAAACCCAAGCATCACGATTGGTTGCTACACCCAGTGAAAAATTATTAAACAAACTAATTGCTGTTTTAGGGTCTGTTGAGAATTACCGAGAGTTAATTAAACTCGCGCACAATTGAATCATGGCTTCAAAACTCGTATCTGTTTTACAACTACGCATCGCTATACGTTTAAATTCTTTTAACTTACAGAAATAGTTTTCAATGAGATGACGCCATTTATACATAATCGTATCAAATGCTCTCATTACTTTTCGATTAGATTTAGGTGGGATCACCACTTTCACTTTACGTTCATTGAGTTCTTGGATGAGCCAATCTGCATCAAATGCTTTATCCGCTAGTAATGCCTGAAAATCAACATCTTCGATTAAAGGTTTGGTTTCTACTAAATCGTGATATTGACCAGGCATTAATCGAAACTTAATGAGGTTGCCTAGACTATCCACTAAGGCAAGAATTTTACAGGTCATTCCACCTCGAGATCTACCTATAGACTGTTTGAAAGTCCCCCTTTTGCACCTTGCCCATGTCGATGAACTTTAACAATCGTTCCATCAATCATGGCGTATTCCAAATCAACATCTTCATTTACAGATGCAAAAATAGTTTCAAATACACCAGCTTTCACCCAATCACGGTATCTTTTAAAGACGGTATTCCATTTACCAAAATGAGCAGGTAGATCACGCCATGGACTGCCTGTACGGGCAATCCAAAGGACTGCTTCTAAAAATAATCGATTATCTTTTCCACTACGACCTCGATCGGTCACTTTACCTAGGCAAAAAGGTTCCATTTTTGCCCATTGGGCATCAGTAAGTATGTATCTATCCATAGTACTATTATAAATTAATCAGTACCCTTTGTTAATTCTCAACAAGCCCTAACTTTCTTATTTCCAATTTCAATAAATTCATTAAAACTATCATCACGTTGGTTTACCCAATCATTATGTGTATCAGGTGTAATGGTCACCCAACCATCAATCGTTGAGATACCATTGATACTAACTAGGTCGGAAATTTTTTCTAATTTTTCATTCCGTGTGAGATCATTACCTATGCTGTGATAATAGATTTGACCTTGCAGCTTAGAATTTGGATTCTTTACAAGAATTGAAATAGCTATACCAGCCATACTTCCACTACCAAAAACATTTTGCCCTTCCTGAGCAAGCCCTTTACTGAGCATATTTTTTCTAATATCACCCTTCAAATTAAATATATGTAGAGAAGAAAACTCATTCATTAGACTTTTTCTAAAACCATCCATAGCTGATTTTTCAATAAATCCACCATTGGTTACAAATCCGATTACACCACGGTCTTTAATACGATCACTTGCCCATCTGAATGCTCGAATATACGAATCATATAAACCTTTGGATAAAGTTGCTTTTGAATATTTTGCGTAAGTTTCTTCGATACGATTATCTAGGAAAGGATATTTTACATTGGCATTATCATCATTTGCGCTGGATTGCCCAATTGAATATGGTGGATTTCCAATTATCACCCGAATATCCAATTCTTTTTGGCGTTTACGTCTTGCACTGTTATCTACTAAAACCTTGCTTACCAAATCTTCTTTTTCGTACATTTCAAAGGTATCGGTTAAGCAAATCCCTTCAAATGGCGTGTATTCCATTTCAGGATTAATGGTTTTGATTTGATCGTGATATACGGTTTCAATGTTGATTGAAGCAATGTAGTACGCTAATAAAACAATCTCATTGGCATGGATTTCATTTTTGTATTTATAGGTGG
>NZ_GG665950.1:5592-16621 GCF_000156555.1 Acinetobacter sp. ATCC 27244 | reverse complement strand
GAATCTGGATAAAATTTTAATAATTTAGAAGCAATACTAGTCTGTAATTCCGTATTTTCAATAGATTCTGAAATTGAAAGTGCGAGTTCTAATTCCTCTTTAGTTTTTAGTCCATCTAAGGCCTTGTTAAGTAACTTTACTGTTAATAAATCACTTCCCTCTGAGTTTGTAATTTGAGCAAGTTTTATAAATCCACTGGCGTCGTAAATTGAATCATTAAAATCTAATGACTCAATTTCATTCACCGCAAGCTGTGTTAACCCAGCATTAAATAGAACTTGAATTTTCTGAATCTTCTTCTCAATTTCAAATGATTCAGGCAAGTCTTCAATACATTTTAGAGCCTGCCCCAATCTACCCTGTGCTAAAAATTTTGTCCAACTATTGATATTTTCCTTTAAAATATCTTCGGCATCATTTTCCCTTTTAATCCCCAATACTGCTAAATTTTTAATATTTTTTGTTTGTTCATTGAATGTCTGATGAAATGTAGGCTTTTCACCTGCATTCAATATAATGTAAATTTCTTTATTTTCTAATAATTTAGCAATTTTAAAAACTAAATCAGTAAGATGTGGAACCCATAAATCTTCAAAAAGTACTGGTACATTTTCTTGATTTTCCAAAGCATCTGATCGATATAACACAGCATTATGAACAATAACTATGGAGTTCGTTGGACTATCTTGTATTAATGATAAAAGTGTTGATATTTTCATATCATTTGGCAAGACGATTTTAAATCGCTCACTCAATGGTAATTCTTGATTAAATTTAAACCTTGAGTTTATTAATATTTCACAATCATTATATAATTTTTCTAAATCTAATTCCAGAGACAGAACTGGAGGTATTACAAGAATTACGCTTTCAAAACAAGAGGTATTATCTTTTTTTTAAATCTCCCTAAAAGGCTAACAATTATTTTTAAATGATTAATTGAGCGACTACAACCCATAAAAAAGACATCAATATTTCCAAATAAAATACTTTGCTGTGAGAGGAAATTATAAAGACCTTTACAAATTGCTTCATCATCAGTATTAATTATGGGCTTATTAGTAGCAGGCATATCAAAAAAACTCCATTTATATATTTCAAAAATACTTAAAAGAGCAAAATAAATCACCCATTTCTTATAAAGTAAATCATTAAACTACAATTGATGGAATCAACCAACTGAAACATGATGTTTTTTTATAATTAGATCAATCCGAACTTTTTTTGCTCATCGGTTCATTCAATTTAACAATACTTAGTCCATACTTGTGGGCATTGTATTGCCACACTACAAACTGTTCCAATAACATAGCGTTCTCTTTTTCCAATCTGGCATTCTTAGCTTCCAAAGCCTCAATTTTAGTTTGAGCAATTTTTAAACTAGCAGGTAATTTCTTTGCTGAATTACTTTTAACCTGTGTAGATTTTGGTTTTTTGCATTGATCATAGGCATTCTTTACCCGCACATATTTTTGTAAAGTTTGACGAGTTGGTGCAGGCACAAGTTCGAGCTGTAGCTCAATGGCCTGACATAGCCGCTCCCAAGTCAATTTCTCATCTAGAGGCCAATAATCAAGAAGCTCAACAATATTTTCGATGTCATGATCGGTTAAATGCTGTGCCATATCAAATCCATAAATCCATTTGCAATGCAGGACTGAGCAAATGTGGTTCATCCTCGATCTTTTTACGTTGAGTATTCTCAATAACAGGGATACGTTTACGACCTGCTTTTTGATATGCTAAATCGAGATGTGTAACATCTTCAGAAGGGGGCAAACTCAAAGGTGTTCCATCGGGAATGTTTGGATCATCCAGTAGAGTAATCATCTGTTCACAACGTTTAATTGTAAGCTCTCTAGTTTGCAACCAGACCGTTGCACCAGTAACATTTTTACTAACAGCCTCCTTATCCTTTGCCCATAAGATTTTTTCTTTTCTAAGTCGATCTTCAAGTCGTTTTTTCTTTTCTGCATTACCCTTAATACAGACATGCTCTGTACAATTAAGACAGTTTCTATACTTTAAGCAGGGTTCATCAATATAGGAATGTGTACAGAGACCAAACTCGGTAGTGTGCATGGACAATGTTGTTTTGGTATTTAGCTCTTGTAGAGTACGAGGTGTAGCGATCTGAAATGTAAATGCACTATCTGTATTTACTGTACCAACCTCATTTTTCTGCATCTCAATTAAGCCAAAATTACGATCTTCAACCGAAGTATGGTCATATACTCGATTTTGCTTCATATCAGCCCGCCCTGACCATTTAGCGAGTAACATGCTATCCATTCCATTGGTATTTGCTATCGTATTCAATAAATGTCGAAACTGATGGGTAGACATACTATAGTCACCATATCCCCACCGTTGAAAAATAGATTGGACATTTGATAACTCATCTTTTCCTCTTAATTTCTTTTTGGTTGGTGATAAATCTTCATTTAAAGTATCAATATGTGGTATCCATAATTCTGAGAAAATAGTCGCTTTATCACTATGGAATTGGTTTGCGAAACAACAAAATAAGGCTTCTGACCATTTAACCTGAATACCATTACCTGTTTTAAAAGGTATATAAGGAAAACCTTTAGGTAGTCTATTTCGCAGAATAATATTTAAATCATTCAGGCAGACTTCGTAATCACTAATAGGAATACCTCTAGTTTTTAAAAAGGTTATACCAGCATTACTCGCGTTATTCGAGTTTTCATAAGAAGATATATCCAACCCCATCGCTAATAGTACCTCAGAACGCTTTAAGAACTGATCATCAGGCACTTTAGGACAAAGCTCATGTCTTGGAAATTTATCACTTGTCTCAAGCAAATATGCTAAATGTCTAGACTTTTCTGACATCTTAATCAAACGTTCAATAGCCCGTTTTACCGTTGGGATCATGACACTTGGAATGTATTTAATGTCATGCCCATAATTTTTCTGAGCATACCACCTAATACCTAATACTGTCTCAATATTAGAACCATCTGCTGTAAGCCCTAAACTGCTCTTAGAAAGCGTTTGGACTTCTTCCTCGTGGATACAATTATGCTTTAGGAAAAATAGCTCTGATGCTCGTTCTGGCGCAGCTAGAAGCAAACTCACAGCACTGGTGACAAAAATATCTCTATCTGACAACTCTGAATCCTTTCGTGAGAAAATATCAGCTAATGCAAAAATCGCATCCTCATCTGGAAGTTTAGAAGCTCGATGTTCCTCTGACTCTGCATCTAACACAATTGATTTTTCAGAAGGCTTTTTAATTGGACTTTTCCAATCTGGTAAAGCAACTATTTTTAATTGGCGAAGAAAATCCAATAGAATCTTTAGTTGCCTACCAACATGATAAGCAGTACCCGCTTTATAGTTTACCTTTGCATTTTCAGCAGCTAAGTCAAAATCTGCAATAACCAATTTAGTTAAATCAACTTCACCATATCGGTCTAAACATATTTGTTCTATTGCTCGAATTGAAAGAATTGTATCTTGAGTTTTTAACTTACTATTAGTCCTTTGATACTTAACATACGCCTTGGCAAATTCTAGAATTGAATGATGCAAAAGATTTTCAGGTGATCTATCTTTGGATGAAATACCTGTTTTGACAAAGTTTACTTCGCCTTTCCAATAATTCTCATCAAATCTAATATCTTCATTTAATTCTGATAATTGTTTAACAAAATCAATAAACCGCTTAATTTCGGAGTAAGGAGATTGGATTTTGTCAGATGGAAAATATATTAAATTATCCATGATTAAACTCCTCACAGGCATCAATAACTTGCTGAACGGCAATAATTGTTCGATCATTCACGGCAGCGACTTCAAGGCTACACCCCATCGCAATTAGATCATCTCGTTCTTTTATTAATTGCTCTAGAACTAGATGGTGAGGTGCATTTGCCCAAGGCATAAACTTACTACACAGATAACATGCGATTGGTGCATAATCGTTACAGTATTGATGTGTACCACATGAGCCGACATCACAATCCTGTTCTACATAAGAAATTCTATTCGCATCTTTAACTTGTGATTGAGCCTCAATCTCATCCTTTACAACTTTTCCCTGAAAAGCATCTGCATATTTGCGTAAACTTTCATCCATGATAGATGATATTTGCTGTGCAATTTCAGGAATACTTTGCACATAGCAATGCGCATTCTGGGTGTCATGATGATCTAACAGCTTTGCAATAACATTCACGCCTGCTTTTTGCCTAGCAGCATTTGTACCAAGCGTGTAGCGAAACCGATATGCAGTTATATGTATTGGTTTACCAGTTTCTCTAGAACGGACTCCAAGCTTCACCACAGCATCTCTCAATATTTGAGTTAATTCAACAGTAGGTAAATGAACAATTTCCTTTGATAAAATTTCTGAAATTTCATTCTGATTGCCCCAATCCAGATTAGCTAATTTCTCAAAATCATAGAATAGTGGTAACTCTGCAAACTCTTGTTCAGATAACGCTCGCTTTATCTGTTTAGTTAATTTCTTCTTTAAAATTTGAATATGCTCAAATAGAATTTTCGCAATACTTTCACGAATTCCCACTTCACTAAAAGCAAATCTGAATCCACTAGCACCCCTAACTTTAGCTCTCGGAATGTTAAGGATATGAACTTCATTTGTATCATTAAAATTATATTTATCTGAAACGTATAGATCTTTCACCTTTAATCCTGCAATCTGGATGGGTCTTCTACCAGTCGCACAAAAAATACGAATTAAAGCAGCCTCATAATAGGAGATCTTATTTTCTGCTAAATATTCGTTGGTTCTAGTAATAATTGCTTGAAATTCAAATGAGCTAAATGGGCCTTCATCTGGATCAAGGGAAAGGACTGCTACTCCTTTGTCATTGCCACTTAATCTCCATGAGTCTATTAAATCGTAAATTTCACCATCTACTGAGGAATAACCCAAATCATAGAGTTTTTTTAAAAAAACTCTAAATTTTGCTAACTTATATTCGTATTTCTTATCATTATAATAGTTTTTATATTCTAAAATTCCTTTTAAAGTAATTTCTGACTCTCCTGTCAGATCGGGATACTTAAGTGCATAGCGGATCATTTCTGTAGCATGTGTGCTTGAGCTATATTTAGCAAAGTGTATAAAGGTATTTAAAACATCAGACCTAACTTCCTCCGAAAATTTCGAGAGATTCGACATATTTACTTGCTGATTAATATCTAACACCCATATATCATCATAAATATCAACTTTATAACCTTTAAATGAGGTAAAGGTATTTTGTAATTCATCGAAACTATCGATTTGAATTGATTTATTCATTTTCATCCTCAAATTTTTCTTGGATACTTAAAAAAATCTCTACAGCACGCTTATTCTCTGCACGTCTTGAATATCTTCTTGCACTTTGTGAGTTAGGTATCCATCCCATCAGATATGCACGATCATTTTCAACTTGTGATTCTGTTATTTTTCCTGTTTCCACTAGGATGTGTGACTTCTCAGAAAATTTATCATTCCAAGTATGTCTAAATGCATGAGCATGTACATTGAATAGAACAACTTTAGAAATTTCAGAAAAGATTTTATCTAAGGCATTGATTGATAAAGGCTGGCCTTTATTTGATAAAATCAAAAAGTCTGTTAGCTCTGCATTAGGTACTGTTGACCTATAATTTAAAATATAAGTTTCTAATTTTTTCTTCAGATTTTGATTGACTGCAATTGATCGACTTCTAGTTTTAACCAAAGGTTGATATAGCCTAGAATCACTTACATCATGAGGATTACGCTTAATAGTAAGATACGATGTACCACCTTGAGAAGGGGTTATATCTGTAAGCTTTAAATTTAATAATTCACCTTTACGACATCCAAGATATAAAAACAAATAGATAATTAGCTCATTTCTATAAGTAAGATAATCTGATGTCCAGATACGATTCTGATTATCAGGATCAACCGCCTTGAAAATTTTATTTAATTGATCACTATCAAAAGATTTGTATTCAGACTGAATATCCATGGACTTACGAGGTCTACGAGATTTTAACAAACGTTTTGTACTTGTTATTGCTGATGAATGAAGATGAGTCTCAAACCATCCAATATATTCAGCAAAATTAGTTAACCGCCGATATATTAATTGTTTAGATACATAGTCCTGAGTAACAACCAATTTTGCTCTAGATCGCTCTTTATTATTACTTTTTGGAAAACTTATGATCTTTTTTTTTGAATCTGCCCCACCTAATCGACTACGATTGAAACTGGTTAAATTTACTATAGCTTCTATTTCGTTTAGTTTTAAAAAATCTTTACTTTTTATCCTTTGTTCCAAGTCAATTCCTAACTTATCCAACAACTGAAACAGCAACTTAATATCTTCCAGAATAGCTGTAATAGTATTGATTGATTGACCACGATTTCTTAAATGAATGATCGTATATAAATTTGGATAAGTCATAGGAACACCATCACTATTCAAAAGAACAGCAAATCTTTCACCACTACTCATTACAAATCTTTTAACAGACATCATAGTTAAATTTAACAAAATATCTAAGTATTAAATATCATAAGATATAAGTAAAAAAATTTACAGAACCATTTCTAGTATCTGTAAATTTTATTTGTAACTAACTACTAATAAAGAATAATTTAATAAACTTTACAAAACATAGTCTCTAGGGTGTACTAGAATGGCAAATCATCATCTAAATCAGCAGGTGCTGTCGCAGCAGGTTGTGGTGCAGACTTTGGTGTATTAAAACCATTACCCGCTTGTGGATTGCCTGCATAATTGCCTTGATTACCACCATTAAAACCACCACCTTGACCATAACCATTTTGATTGTTGTTATGACCTGTATTTTGGTAACCACCGCCTTGATTATTGTTAAAACGTGGTTGATTGAAATCACCACCGCTTTGTTCACTTTGCTGACGTGAATCAAGCATTTGCATTTGATCACCGCGAATTTCAGTGCTGTAGCGCTCTTGACCATTTTGGTCAGTCCATTGACGGGTACGTAGTGAACCTTCGATATAGACTTTAGAACCTTTGCGAAGATATTGCTGTGCAATTTCACCTAAACGGTTATGCAATACAATACGATGCCACTCTGTTTGCTCTTTACGTTCGCCTGTATTTTTATCTGTCCACGATTCACTTGTTGCAATCGAGAACTGTGTTAGCGAGCCACCATTCGGAAAAGTCTTTGTTTCTGGATCTTTACCCAAAGTACCGACTAAAATAACTTTATTCACACCACGCATTAGCTGTCTTCATCCTATCTATTTCTATGTTTTACTTTATAAGAGTTATGCTTAAATGGCTACCTCTTTGCCAATCAAGTGCGTTAAATCTTGTCGCCCAGCATCATCTAAACACTGTTTATCGACCTTAATATAAGCAACTTGTTGTTCGGGCATCACCACCACTTCTTCAATACCACGAATTGCCAAAAGTTTTGAAGTCCACTCGTCCGTTTCTTGCATTTCAGGCAGTGCAAGCACTACTGAAGTTAAATAACGCGGCTGAGCAAGACGAAAACTAATCAGCAGCCATAGTATAGCAATGACCGTGAGCACACTCCAACCCAGTGCAGTATTCTGTAACATGATCAATTGACCACCTAAAATCCCGCCACAGAATGCCCCTAAAAATTGGGCACTGGCATTGATCCCCATGGCGGTGGCTTTAGATTGTAAGGGTGCAGATTTAGACAGCCATGAAGGCAATAAAGCCTCCATCACATTAAACGCAATAAAGAAAATCCCCAAACCTGCAAGTAATACATATTTTGATTCATAACCAAAAATCAAAATAAATAAACCAACAATAATCCCTGCAATAGCGGAGAGAAAAATGCCACGCATTTTACGATACTTCTCTGCCACGATAATGCTTGGAAATGCAAAGAACAGACTGATCAACAATAATGGTAAATAAACCCAACCATGTTGTGATAATGGAATTTGAGCATACTCAATCAACTGCGAAGGCACATAGATAAACATGGCCGTTAACAGCAAATGTAAGGCAAATACAGAAATGTGCAGTCGATTCAGGTCGGCCATCTGAATCACTTGTTTAAGCTGTGGCAAATAACCTTGCTGGAAGTTGCGATGATGACGTGTGACTTTGGGAACCAGTAAGAGCATGACAATTGCAATCAAGCCCATTAACGTGGTCACCCAAAATAAGCCTGAAATCCCAACCAAACTGGTTAACCAAGGCCCTAAACTAAAGGCAACCACAAAGGATAAACCAATACTCATACCCATAATCGCCATGGCTTTGGTTCGCTGTTCTTCACGTGTGACATCTGCCAACAGTGCCATCACCACAGCTGAAACAGCCCCAGCCCCTGCGATCGCACGGCCAATAATCACGCCATAAATCGTTTCAGACATCGCCGCAATCGCACCACCCAAGGCAAAGAGTAATAAGCCAAGTACCACCAATGGCTTACGGCTAAAGCGATCGGCAAGCAAACTGAATGGAATCTGTAACAGTGCCTGAGTCAGCCCATATACCCCGACAGCCAAACCAATCAATGCAGGCGTTGCATATTGATAAGACTGCCCTGCAACTGCAAATACAGGGATAATCATGAACAAGCCCAACATGCGTAAGGCAAAAATGCTACTTAAGGCAAAGGTTGAACGGCGTTCTAAAGCATTCATCATTTTAAGACACTAAAACTGGCTGAACGGATTATAAGCCATCCGCTCGCAAAGCGTTGAAAAAAACATAACCAAAAAACAAAAAGGGACGTTACCGTCCCTCATCATCTTAGTCGTTTGAACTGAATCCAAACTTAAGAGAGTTGCTGCTGTCGCTTACTATACTGTATCGAGGCAATCACCGCCCAAACAATAAAGGCAACGCCAATCAAACCTGTCACAACTTCTGGCACATGTAAACCTGTACCACTTGCAATCATGATAAATGCTAAAGCACCAATCGCATAATGCGCACCATGCTCCAAGAAGATATAGGCATCCAATGTGCCTTTTTCGACTAAATAAATGGTCATGGAACGGACAAAGATTGCACCAATTGCAAGACCCAACATAATGATCACGACATCACTGGTAATCGCAAATGCTCCGATCACGCCATCAAAACTGAATGATGCATCGAGCACTTCTAAATACAAGAAACCACCAATCCCTGCTTTTACCACACCCTTCGACGCACCATCTGCACCTTGCGTCACAGCATTGCCATTGTCGTCCACCTCAGGCTCACCACCCAATAAGTGGCTCAGAACTTTCACACCGATGTATACCACGATGCCCCAGATGCCCGCCATGGTCACCACCAGACGCTTTGCTTCGTCCACATGTGCCGCCATGATCAACATCGCCACCAATGCAATAAAAACTGACATCGCAGGCACACTGGCTAAATGTGCCAGTTTGGATTCAATCCAACGGAACCAATGGGTTTCTTTCTCATCATCAAAAAAGAAGTTTAAAAACACCATGAGTAAGAATGTCCCACCAAAGGCTGCGATCTCAGGATGATGCTCCATTAAACGTTCAGAGTAGGACTTCGGATCATTGAGCGCCAATTTCACCACTTCCATCATGCCCATATCAGCAGTGACAGCAACAATCAAAATCGGGAAAATTAAACGCATGCCGAATACAGCAACGAGAATACCAACGGTGAGGAACAACATCTTCCAGAAGTGATCCCAATTGCGCAGGACGGATGCGTTGACCACAGCATTATCAAAAGATAAAGAAACTTCCATAATCGCCAAAATGACGGTAATGGTGAGTGCCTTTAACATGGTTGAAATGCCAGCTTCTGGGCCATGGGTATAACCCCAATACGCAGACAGTGCTAAACACACAATGGTGAAGAATATGGAAAAACGGAAATGCTTCATGAGCTGCCTTTTAGACAAAATTATTGGGTTATAAAAATGGCTCTATTGTAGGCGAGTTTTAACCGAAAGATAGAAAAGATTGTTGGACTTATTTGCAGATTCAAGCAGCATAAAACGGACTTCTGTTATAGTTTGGACAAAATTCATTTTTATCATTCTGCAGGTTCATTTCATGGCATTTTCACAAGCGCTTTGGCAGCAAAACCACGATTTATACCAAAAAATATTAGCCCTTCCTTTCAATCAAGAACTAGCAGCGGGCACATTAGATCCAAAAGCATTTTGCCACTATGTGATTCAGGACGCGCATTATTTATTGGCGTATGGTCGTGCACTCGCGATCGCTGCAGCCAAAGCCTATGATGCCGATGATGTGATTCAATTTTCCGAAGCGGCAAAGATTGCCATCATTGTTGAACGTAGTTTGCACAATGATTTTATGCAAGAATTCCACATTAGCAAAACTGAGTTTGAAAACACACCTTTAACTTTGGCTTGCCATCACTACACCTCTTTCTTGACCGCCACAGCATGGTCAGAAAGTTATCCCGTGGTTTTGGCAGCATTACTGCCTTGTTTCTGGATCTATGCCGAAGTCGGTAAGGATATTGTCAATCAATCTGTCGCCAACAATCGCTACCAAGCATGGATTGATACCTATGCAGGTGAAGAGTTTAATACTGCCGTAGCAAATGTGATTGCGACTGTAGATAAAGTTGCCGCGCGTTGCGACCCAGATACTTTAGCGAAAATGCATGCAGCCTATACCATGGGCGCAAAACTCGAATGGTTGTTTTGGGACAGCGCCTATCAGCAACGTCAATGGTTAGGTCTCGACCAAACCTAAGCCGTTCAGTTATTTTTTAGTTTTTAATCGACATAAAAAAGCCCCAATTAAGGGGCTTAGTCGTATATCGTATCGTCCGATATACTGTATGAGGCTCATCTCAAACTGAGGGCATTAAAACACAAAGCTCAAACGCTGCATAGCACCCGCATTAAAATAAATTGACGACAATTAAAGCGACCAAGGCAGGCAGTGCTTGGATATAGATAATCTTCTTACTGGCAGTCAACCCACCAAAATTCCGGCCACCAACACACAACCTAAAAAGAATTCGCCAAGGCAGTGCATAGTTTC
>NZ_GG665950.1:0-5467 GCF_000156555.1 Acinetobacter sp. ATCC 27244 | reverse complement strand
TTTCAGGTGCACACAATGACCAAAATAAAACCTGCGGCAAGGAAACCATTATAAAGTCCCTGATTTTGTGCCAGTACCTTAGTGAGTTGTGCTTTTTCAGGCGAATTTCCAAATGCTTTCAAACCTGCTGGTTTATCCCACAAGAACATTTCCAACACTAAGATATAAACATGTAATAGACCAATCAATGCAATTAAAATATTTGCTAGCATGTTTTTCGATTCCTTATTCTGCTCATCCTATGATTGAAATGAATGTAGCATTGATCTAGCGATTTTGCTCGATCGGCAATTGGATTTGTGTGACTTTCCAGCTCAAACCTGTTCTTTGCAAGATAATTTTGGTCGGAAAACGATTGTGTGGATGCTGAATTTGCACGGCGAATTGATTGAAAGACTGGTAACGACCTTTATAGCTTACTTTTTCAGCACCAGATAAAGATGCGGATTCGGATGAATGTGTGGTTTGAAAATCTGACTGCGTTTGCATAGGCAAACTGTCCTTGAGTTGTTTGCCTTGCATCAGCATCGTGATTCCCTGCGGTGACACCATAACATCCACCACCTTATCCAGCATCGATGACGCCAAAATTGCCCCAAGTGCAGCGAGTCCGCGCTCTGACGAAGGCGCTTGAGGCATGTCTTGCAACATTTGTGCGTTCACCTGATCTTTTAAACTCTGGCGTACACTTGGAAAATCAATATGACTGGCCAATGCTGCACTATCCTCTTGTTCAATTGCTTGACGGATTTGATAAATCGTTAAATAGGGTGAAGCAAATAAATAGCCGAAGACCAATAACACCAGCACAATGCTGGTCATCTTTAATTTTTGTGACATCTTATCCTCAGCAATGAACAATTTTTTTACTAAATGGTCTGTGAAACTTACAGATAAACACTTGGGCAATATAAAAATTTCATGTTAAAACATGAGCCACATCATTTATCCGACACAAACTGACGCTTAAAATCGTTTTGTTACAGCTTGAACAATTTTAAATCGCTATTATATAGAGGGTTTGAGGAAACTTCACAATTCCTTGTAGGGAAACAGATTACACTCCCTATTTCAATTATCACATTACTGAGATGTATTTATGAGTCAAAGTCATATCCGTATTCGAGGCGCACGTACCCATAATTTAAAAAATGTGTCACTCGATATTCCACGTGACAAGTTTGTGGTGATTACGGGACTTTCAGGCTCAGGAAAGTCATCCTTAGCATTTGATACCTTATATGCTGAAGGTCAGCGTCGCTATGTTGAATCACTTTCAGCCTATGCACGCCAATTCCTTTCGCAAATGGAAAAACCTGAAGTTGATTCAATCGAAGGTTTATCGCCTGCAATTGCGATTGAACAGAAGTCGACAAGTCATAACCCGCGTTCAACCGTTGGAACGATTACCGAAATTTATGACTATTTGCGCTTACTCTATGCGCGTGTGGGGACACCCTACTGTCCTGAACATGACTTACCGATGGTCGCACAAACCGTTTCGGAAATGGTCGATGCAGTAAAATCGCTTGAAGAAGGTACGGCACTGATGTTGCTCGCACCTGTGGTTCGTGAGCGAAAAGGTGAATACAGTAACTTATTTGAACAATTACAAAGCCAAGGCTTTGTGCGTGCGCGTGTCGATGGCGAAATTATTGATATTGATACCCCACCTGAATTAGACAAAAAGAAAAAACATACCATCGAAGTCGTGGTCGACCGTTTCAAAGTACGTGATGATCTTGGTAATCGAATTGCTGAATCCTTTGAAACTGCCTTACGTTTAGGTGGTGATATTGCAATTTTATCGTGGATGAATGGCGAACACCCTGAACGCGTCTTTTCAGCGAAACACTCTTGCCCTGAATGTGACCGTGCAGTTGCTGAACTCGAGCCTCGTTTGTTCTCATTTAACAACCCTTTTGGTGCTTGCCCTGTCTGCGATGGTTTAGGGACGCGTAGTCATTTTAGTGCCGACAAACTTATTCCAAATCCAGAAGTATCGATCAGCCAAGGTGCAATTCGTGGTTGGGACAGACAGCGTCCGTATTACTATACGATGCTTCAAAAAGTCGCAGATCATTTTGATATTCCACTCGATACCCCGTGGAATCAACTGGATAAAGAGACACAAAAGAAATTCTTACAAGGTACAGGCAAAGAAAAAATCGACCTCAGTTATATTGATGAACGTGGTCGTAAACATAACCGTGTGCAGCCTTTTGAAGGAATTTTGCCACATTTGGAACGCCGCTATCGTGAGACTGAATCGAATTATGTTCGAGATGACTTAGCTCAATACTTATCTAATGCCGCTTGTGATGCCTGTGGTGGTTCTCGTCTCAATGAAATCTCGCGTCATGTTCGTGTTAAAGACAAAACCATTGCTGAAATCACCAAGATGTCGATTGGTGATGCAGAAAGTTATTATCAAGATCTCAATCTTGAGGGGGCTAAAGGCGAAATCGCCGATAAAATCTTTAAAGAAATTCGTGAGCGTTTACACTTTTTGGTGAGCGTTGGACTCAATTATTTAAGCTTAGCACGTTCGGCTGAAACCCTTTCAGGGGGTGAAGCACAGCGTATTCGTCTCGCTTCGCAAATCGGTGCAGGTTTGATGGGCGTGATGTATGTGCTTGACGAACCATCGATTGGTCTACATCAACGTGATAATGATCGCCTATTACAAACGCTGATTCGTTTACGTGATTTGGGCAACACCGTGCTTGTGGTTGAGCATGACGAAGATGCAATTCGTGCTGCGGACCATATTATTGATATTGGACCTGGTGCAGGGATTCACGGTGGTGCGATCATCGCCGAAGGAACCTATGATGAATTGGCGAGCCATGCCGATTCGCTTACAGGCCAATATCTTTCAGGCAAATTAAAAATTGCAGTACCGAAACAACGTACTCAATCACCACGTCCTGATGAAGTAATTAAGCTTTCAGGCGCAAGTGGACATAATCTTAGAAATGTCGATTTGACCATTCCTTTAGGCATTATGACCTGTGTCACTGGCGTTTCAGGTTCAGGAAAGTCAACCTTAATTAACCGTACTTTATTGCCTTTAGCAGCCACTCAACTCAATGGTGCAACCACTCTTACCGCAGAAAAGTTTGATTCGATTGATGGTTTGCAACACTTGGATAAAGTGGTCGATATTGACCAAAGTCCAATTGGTCGTACGCCACGTTCGAATCCTGCAACTTATACAGGGTTATTTACCCCAATTCGCGAGTTATTTGCGCAAACCCCTGAAGCCAAAGCACGTGGTTATAGCGCAGGTCGTTTCTCGTTTAACGTAAAAGGTGGACGCTGTGAAGCCTGTGAAGGCGATGGCATGATCAAGGTCGCGATGCATTTCCTGCCTGATATGTATGTGCCTTGTGATGCCTGCCACGGCAAGCGTTATAACCGTGAAACGCTGGAAGTGGGCTATAAAGGTAAGAATATCTCTGATGTGTTAGAAATGACCGTAGAAGATGCTGCCGAATTTTTTAGTGCAATTCCTGTAATTCATCGTCGTCTAGAAACCCTGACTCAAGTGGGTCTTGGTTATATTCGTTTGGGTCAAGCCGCAACAACCCTTTCAGGTGGTGAGGCTCAACGCGTAAAATTAGCGCGTGAGTTAGCAAAACGTGATACGGGTAAAACCTTATATATCCTAGATGAGCCAACCACAGGTTTGCATTTCCATGATATTGCCAAGTTACTCGACATCTTGCATGAACTACGCAATAAGGGTAATACCATTGTAGTGATTGAGCATAATCTGGATGTGATCAAAACTGCCGATTGGGTGATTGATCTAGGCCCTGAAGGGGGTTCTGGTGGTGGTCAAATTATTGCAGAAGGTACACCTGAGCAAGTCGCTGAGGTTGAAATCTCACATACAGGACGTTTCTTAAAACCGATGTTGAAGTGATAAAAAAAGGAGTCTTACGACTCCTTTTCTTCATCTGTTAACTTAGCAATAAGATAATTTACATATATCTTTTGAAAGCTCGAAACCTGCGCTCTTTCATTCAGTATCTCGATTACAAACTTTTTTTGCTGATTAGGTAGTCGAGAGATGAGATGATGAACTCTAGTATTTATAAAACGTTCATCTTCCTGAAAGTCCTTGAATATAAATTGGTTTAAACTGCTTTTATCAGCATTTCTAATACTTTCTAAATCTAAATCTGAATACGCATTATTTATGTAAACATGATAAATAGCATCTTTTAAAGGAGGCGTATTTGGATTTAGTTTCAAGAATTCTTGAATAATATTTTCAAATCCATGACTCTCAAATAACCCACTTATCTTAAAAGCGTTTCTATCCTTAGATAATTTTTCCTTAATCCAACTTATAACCTTCGATTCAAGCAGCTTAGCTTTTTTAGACTTCTCAAAATCTTCTAATGTACTAATACAAGCTCTAAGATCGGGTAAAGAACTGATACCAATACTTTGACAAGAAATTGAATATAACCGATCTATAAAATCATCACTTGCCTGATAATTATCACGCTCATCCAAAAGAGCTGAAAGTTTGTCTCTTAACTTGTTATTAGAATCACTTATCAATTCAGATTGAGCTAACTTTATTAGGTTCTCATTAGAAAAATCATCTTTCTGTTCAAACCATTTTCTAAATTCTAGGCACCAATCATCTTGCTTTAAAAAGTAATTGTAAGAACTGAAAAGTCTATCGAATTTTAGATAAGTTTGCTTTTTTTTGTCAGACCATTCACTTTGCTTAGATTCACTAACAATTCTAAAATCCTCCCAACTCACCTCAGAAGCTGTACCAAAATCTTGGATAAAAAAACCTTGTAAAATTCTAGTCAGAATAATTTCTTTCGTTGAGTCAGCAACTACTTCTGGTAAAGACTTTCTAAAATCACGATACAACTTAATTACTTTTTGAAAAAATCGAAAATTATGTATATCTAACTTATCAGCAAAATCAATCATCAGATTGACTAATGCTTCATCAATATCTTTCGCATTTTCCCTTATCAAAGGCTCAACAGAATTGATAACAATCGTTTCATCGATTAACTTTTCTTTATAGTCCGCATACTTTTTCTTATTGTCACCTTCAGCTTTATCTTCATCTAAAATCAATATGACCTGACAATTCTTTTCTAATTTTAAATAGTTGGCTAACCCCATGACATCTTTAATATCAAGTTTATTAGACATACGCTCAAAGTCATCAAAGCAGATGATGGCATCATTCACCCGATTGAACATTAAATTATCGATCAATTTAACTGGTGCACTTATCCCTAACTGTGTAACACGAGAATCTTTAAAAATTGATGGTAAACCTTTAATCCACTTCGGAATTTCTACTGAGGAATGAAAGCTCTCTATATTGCTATAAATCTGAGTTTTTAAATCACTCAATGACTCTAATCCAAATAATGAAACATAAGCATATTTTCGATTAAAAACATTGCCGTCTGTC
>NZ_GG665951.1:244938-295013 GCF_000156555.1 Acinetobacter sp. ATCC 27244 | reverse complement strand
TTTCTTGGGGTATTAGTCTCTTATTAATCTGTTTACAAGCTTTAATTGTATATTTCTATATTTTTAACCGAAAAAATCGCCGTTCAGTCCATGATTTTATATCAAAATCGATAGTCATTAATGCTCAGCAAATTCATAATGATCCACAAATACCAAGCATGTGGGCAAAACATAAAATCTTTGCAGCCTTAACGGTACTTGTTTGTTTAGTGAGTGGAATATCTTCGGCAGTCTCTCAAGAGCAGAATAATGAGATGACGAATATGCAACTTAAAGAGATGCAACCAGAAATTCTTCATATTAAACAAATTTCTGATACGAATTTTAATTTTTTCGACATTCAAATAAATCGCCCTGAAAAGCTCAATAGTCCTTTTTTTGCACAACAATTTGTAGAAAACTTACAAAGGATCAATCCTGTATTGGTCGATGAGAGAAATGAGGTATTCTTAATTTTAAGAACTCAACTTCAATTTGGTCTAGTTTCAACGGGGCAATATAGTACTTACACCGTTGAGCAGACCAAAACTGGACTAAAAGTTGTAGAACAAGCGAGTTCGGAGTTTAATCAAATATCTTTCCTATCGATCAATTTCTAGTGCTTTTCCTCGGCAACTCAAAAACAACTGATTTTGATGCCACGCCAGTTGCCCAGAAACAATGGTGGTATCAACTTCATAACGAAAGGTTTTATCTTGGAATGGAGTCCAACCACATTGCATATAATTTTTTTGATCTTTGACCGCGATCCTATGCGTATTTTCTTTGAGTAGGACTAGATCGGCCCAATAGCCCTCACGAATATAACCACGATCTTTGATCTTAAATAAGTCCGCAACTTGATGAGATGTCTTACGCACCATCGTTTCGATACTGAGCTTTCCATCTGCAACCAGTTCCATCAATGCGGGCACAGCATGTTGTACCAGTGGCAGACCTGAAGGCGCATTCATATAGGATTGTTGTTTTTCATCCCAAGTATGTGGTGCATGGTCGGTTCCAATAATATCCAAACGATTACTGTTTGAAATCGCATGAATCAAAGCCTCTTTATCCTGTTGGGTTTTGATTGCAGGATTACATTTTATTAAATGCCCCAGAGCGGCATAGTCAGAATCATCAAAACTAAGATGATGGATACAGACTTCAGCTGAAATATGTTTTCGATTTAAAGGCAGATCTTTAAATAAACATAATTCTCTGGCTGTGGTCAGATGTAAAACATGCAGTTGAGTACCGTATTTCTCAGCTAAGGAAACAGCAAGTCGAGAACTTTCAAAGCAAGCTTGTTTATCTCGAATTTTAGGGTGCATTGCTGCTGGAATATTTTCGCCATATTTTTCCAAATATAGTTTTTCCTGCTCTTTAATCCGAGGTGTATATTCACAATGCGTCAATAAGATGGTTGGTACATTGGCAAATAAACGCTCTAGAATTTTAGGATCATCGACCAACATATTGCCGGTTGATGCTCCCATAAAGACTTTGACACCACTGACTAATTTTGGATCAAGTTGTTCAATAATGTCTAAATTGTCAGAACTCACGCCAAAATGAAATGCGTAATTTGCCATGCTATGTTGCGCTGCAATTTGCTTTTTTTGTGCCAGCGTGTCTACGTTCAATGTCGCAGGATTAGTATCGGGCATATCTATATAACTGGTAATCCCACCAATGGTTGCGGCCATAGATTCAGATGCGATACTGCCTTTTTGGGGTGAGCCAGGATCTCTAAAATGCACTTGATCATCAATCATGCCTGGGATTAACCAAGCACCATTGGCATCTATGGTTTTCGCATTGAAAACGCCCGTGATATTGCTAGCGATTTTCTCGATTCGTCCATCTTGAATCAGTACATCTGCAATAAACTGTTTATCTTCATTGACTAGGTTGGCATTGCGAATAATGATCTTGGGAAATTGTCTAAAACTCATTGTGCAATGCCTTATATCCTTTGACTAACTCGATATTGGTGCTGACCACACTTTCAGAAAACTCACTGATTGAAACATCAACAGGAGGATATTGGCTTAAATCTGTTTTAGGATTGATATAGCTCATGGCAGGAACATAAAAGTGACTCGGCAAATCACGCCCGTCGACCACTGCATTGTGTCGGATCGCACTATGATCACCGACTTTGCAATTAAACAAGACACTGTTAAAACCGACAAAAACATGGCGACCAATTTCACAAGGACCATGAATAATCGAACGATGTGCAATCGATGAGTTTTCGCCAATCTTCACCGCAGCGCCAGCTTTGGAATGAATCACCACACCATCTTGGATATTGGAGTTAGCACCGATAATAATCGGTTCCATTTCGCCATGTTCATCGGTTTCATCAGCGCGAATCACAGCATAAGGACCAATAAACACATTGGCATGTACGATGACTTTGCCGCAGATAATCGCGGTTTGATCGACATAAGCAGATTGATCGATAACAGGCAAATGGCCAGATGGATTTTTACGTAGCATAGAATTACCGCTTAAAATAAGTTAAATCACAGGTTGAGTTAAAATCGTCACTTGATCTGTATTTAGACCAAGATAAAAACAAGTCGGGCGTAGGGTATGGCAGGCTGGACCATTCTGATTGACGAAAAACAATAGGCAGTCGCCATCACAATCGAGTCTGGCATCCGTCAAATATTGACGATGTCCTGAACTCTCACCTTTACGCCATAAACACTTTCGTGAGCGCGACCAATAACACACTTGTTTGGTCTGCAAGGTTTCGATTAAGGCGTCTCGATTAACCCAAGCCATCATCAATACATCTTTACTTGTTTGATCTTGAGTGATCGCGGGAACAAGACCATCTTGGTTCCATTTGATCTGTTCAAATACAGCTTCAAAATCAAATTTCTGCCCCAAAGCCCCATGTTCCATCTGCTGAAAAATAGAATGCTTTACCATTGCCACGAACCTTGAGCCACCGCATCATGCGCATGCAGGCTTTCTGCATGAATGACTTTGAAATTAAAGCCATTAATACTTTTATGATTTAAAAATGTGCCATACAGTCGTCTTAAGGCATCTTCACAAAACATCAGGTTTTGACCATTGGCAATTGCGAAGGCCTGTTCATCGATACGTTTAACGGCAGTCTGAACAGGTGTCATGAGAGCTTGTTCAGCTTGATTAATAAATAAAATCAGTGGGATATGTTGGATATTTTGATCAAGTCTGAAATTAAGAATCGCAAAGCTTCTTTGACTATGTGGTGTTGCAGCAATCGCATCTGTACTGCTTAGCCAATCTAAAATTTCCTGCTGATCTAAACGAATGTCTTGATTGTTTAACGCCGATTCAAAACGTTGTTGAATAATGTTTCTTGCAAGAGCAGCCGAGCATGGGCAGGTTGATGAATAGGGAATCTCAACTTTTAGTTCTGCTAAAAACTGCCCATCTAAAAGTTGGCATGACAAAACAAAAGGATAACTTTTCCAACCTGAAAGCTTGCTGATCAATGCAGGTCGTTCGATATACAGTTCGCTATGAATTTCAATTTTTGCATGTTTGGATAGATCACGATGACTTTCTAAAAAGTCTTGTAATAATGACTGCAGATCGATCAAGTTCAAATTTTCAATCGAACTCAGTTCTAATAGTCGCGTATACAAGCGTGACATATGAATCCCTTTGGCTAAGGGATCGTCCAAACTGACATAAGCATTGATTTGACTTTGACATAGCGTATTTTCGATACGAACGGGTAATGCAATTTTTTCCATGCCAACCCAATCTAGGCAATGGCTATTTGCTTTGGGTAGAGTTGATTCAGCTGAAATATCTGGAAGAGCAAGATTCATTTGTTTAATGGCTTACATTGTAATGTTTGTTGTAATGTTATAACATAACAATAAGCATCGACAAGCGCGTTGCGAAGTAAATTCGATTTAAGTGATGCTGGCGAATCAAAATGAAAAAAATCTACATGCTCGGATTCATTTGTGGTCTGTCTGCTTGTCAGTCTTCGTATCAAGAGATCCGACGGCAACCTCTACCAAAACTTGAATCGAAACATACGATTCCCAAAGTGATTCTGCAAGAAAAGCGTATCCCATCTTCGTATCTCCAGTGGGCAATGCAGGCTCAGCATCAACAGCAAATTCAAGCTTATAAAAATTTCTTGAAAACCCAAGGGATTGATTCTTTTATTCCAGATTTTGAGTTTTTTCAAACAGCGAGAGATTGGCAAAAGTGTAATTACGCTGAATATGAAGTTCCACCAAGAGAACTCTGGAATAACAGCATTCCGACTTTAAAGATTCTGAAGCAATTGGTCGAACAAAAACGAATTGATCAGTTTACGGTGACATCTGTGTATCGAAACTATGCATTGAATCGGTGTGCAGGTGGGGCAGGTGGATCTAAACATGTGTTTAATGCCGCATTGGATTTTCGTATAGGTAGTGAGAATCCAGATTCAATTGAACAAATCCGTATCGAAAATACAAAAAAGAAGCTTTGTGAATTCTGGATAGAGCACGGTGAAGCATTAAATATGGGTTTAGGTGTGTATGCATCAGGACAAATCCATATCGATACAGCAGGCTATCGTACATGGGGAGTCGACCATCGGTACACTTCTTCACCTTGTATGAATAATTCTTTTAATAATAACAATGAGTAAATTGCAATGAAGCTGACGATCGCCCAACAAAATATTTTAGATATTTTAAAAACAGAAAATAAAGCCATGAGTGCTTATGAGTTATTGGAGAAGGCCAAACCTTATGGCTTTCAAGCACCAATTCAGATTTATCGAATTCTGAAAAAACTGTCAGAACAGTGCCTGATCGTAAAACTAAATACCTTAAATATGTATGTGCTAGACCAAGCCGAAATTTCAGCGAGTTATCGGCTTTTTACCGTATGTACAGAATGTCAAAGAGTGCAAAGCATAGCTATTCCACAACTTAAAACCTGTGTGGAAAGCACCATCCAAGCCAAACAATTCAATCCAAGATACCCATATTTAGAAGTATTGGGTCAATGTTTCTCATGTCTTTCCAAACATGAAACTCAACATATTTAATCAGTGAGAACGCCAATGAATCATTCTTTAGCCACTCCAAGCAAACTTCCTGTGACCGTCTTATCTGGTTTTTTAGGTGCAGGAAAAACCACGTTGCTCAATCATATTTTGAACAATCGTGAAGGGCGAAAAATTGCCGTAATCGTCAATGATATGTCTGAAGTGAATATTGATGCGGCATTAGTTCGTGAGGGCGGTGCTGAATTATCACGTACAGATGAAAAACTGGTGGAAATGAGCAATGGTTGTATTTGTTGCACCTTACGAGAGGATTTGTTGATTGAGGTACGCCGTTTGGCTGAAGACAATCGCTTTGATCAATTGGTGATTGAATCAACAGGGATTTCTGAACCTTTGCCTGTTGCAGAAACATTTACATTTGAAGATGAAAATGGTGTTTCACTGAATGAATTTGCGCGTTTGGATACCATGGTGACTGTGGTCGATGCTTATAATTTTTTAAAGGATTATAGTTCTCTGGATAGCCTAACTTCACGAGGTGAATCATTGGGGGAAGATGACGAGCGTAATGTGGTTGATCTTTTAATCGACCAGATTGAGTTCTGTGATGTGATTGTGTTGAATAAAGTTGATTTGATTAATCGTGAAGAAAAAGAAAAATTATTTGGCATTCTACATTCACTTAACCCAAGAGCGAAAATTGAAATTTCTGAATTTGGGCAAGTGAAGCTAGATAAAATTCTAAATACTAACTTATTCGATTTTAATGAAGCAGCTCAAGCGCCTGGTTGGCTGAAAGAACTCAGAGGTGAACATACGCCTGAAACCGAAGAATATGGGATCAGTAGTTTTGTTTACAAAGCAAGAAAGCCTTTCCATCCACAACGGTTTTTTGATTTTGTAAATTCTGAATGGCAAGGTGTGATTCGATCAAAAGGATTTTTCTGGCTTGCTTCCAATCCTGAGTTTGCAGGTTCGTGGTCACAAGCGGGTGCGATGGCTCGACACGGTGTAGCAGGGTACTGGTGGGCAGCCGTACCAGATGAACATTGGCCAGAAGATCAACATAGTCGTGATGCAATTGAAAGAAATTGGGATGATTTAACAGGTGACGCTCGACAGGAAATAGTTCTGATCGGTATGGATATGGATCAAGATGCACTAACGGCGCAGTTTGATGCATGTTTATTAACAGATGACGAAATGGCACTTGGTGCAAAAGAATGGGAGCAATTTGACAATCCATTTACGGGTTGGACAGATATGATTTTAAAATAATTCGAGAAAATAAAGTTAAGCTCTAATTTACATTTCTATTTAAATTAGAGCTTCTTTTACGCTTTAGATGACATGTCTTAAATCTCGAGAAGTTTCCAGCAATAATGGCAAAATGTGAGTAATTAAATAATCTTTAGTCGTTCGCATGGTTGGCGATACGATATTCAACGCTGCAACAACATCAGCATTTGAATCATAAATAGGCACCGCAACAGCGTGTACACCCAGTTCATGCTCTTCACATGAATAGCACCAATCTTGCTCTTTGATTTCATGCAGTAGCGCCAAAAACTTCTCACTTTCGGTATGCGTATATTTAGTAAGTCGTTTAAGAGGGTATTTTTCTAACCATTGTTTCTGTTCATCCAAATCAAGATGCGCAAGTAAAATTTTACCTGCTGATGTGGCATGAGCGGGCAACCGATTACCTAGATGTAGACCATATGGGTTAACGCGATCTGTTTGTTGATGCGCTGCACTTCGTGCGATGGTAATTGCTTCATATCCATCTAACACCATCACTGAATAAATAAGTGAGGTCTGATTGGTCAATAAATTTAATAACGGTTGACAAATTTTGGGGAGTGGGGATCCATCTAAGTAAGCACCTGAAAATTTTAGAATTTTAGGGGCAAGATAATAATAATGTCCATCAAACTCCAAATAGCCTAAGTATTCCAAAGTAAGTAGATGACGTCGAGCAGCGGCACGTGTCATGCCTGTCTTTTCAGCAGCTGTACTGATATTTAGACGATGACGTTCTGGACCGAAACACTCTAGGATGGTTAAACCTTTAGCAATACCTGCGATAAAATCTTCATGTCGAATTGACTTCTTATTCTCACTGTGATGAATCAATCGAACAGTTTTTTCTTGATCATGATCCATATGATGATAACTCCAATCTGCAATTTCAGTTGCTCATTTCCATTCTAATCAAAAGCTGACTGTTTTACTTGGATAATGTTCGATCATCGAACATAAAATATATATATCGAACAAAATACACTTTAAAGCATAGAAGTGCGTCCAAAATTTATCAAGAATAAATACAAGCAATCCGAACAGAACACTCAACTACATTGGCCCGTTTTTCGGCCTGAAAGATTGAGTGACTTATCGTACAGGAAGTAGTTAGATGATTGATAAGAGTACAGCCTCATTGGTTGAGGTTTTATCCCAAATAAAAGATGGATCGACCATCATGATCGGTGGCTTTGGAACCGCAGGACAACCTGCTGAACTCATCGATGCTCTGATTAAACTTGGTGTCAAAGATCTCGTCATCGTCAATAACAATGCAGGTAATGGCGATTATGGTCTTGCCAAACTCCTAAAAACAGGTGCAGTCCGTAAAATCATCTGCTCTTTCCCTCGCCAATCTGATTCATGGGTGTTCGATGAACTTTACCATGCAGGGAAAATTGAATTAGAGCTCGTGCCACAAGGCAATCTCGCTTGCCGTATCCAAGCTGCAGGGATGGGCCTCGGTGCAGTATTTACACCGACTGGCTTCGGAACATTATTGGCAGAAGGCAAAGAAACTCGTCATATCGATGGTAAAGACTATGTACTGGAATATCCAATCAAAGCTGACTTTGCCTTGATCAAAGCTCACAAAGGCGATCGTTGGGGCAATTTAGTTTTTAATAAATCAGCACGTAACTTTGGACCGATCATGGCCATGGCTGCAGATGTCACCATTGCTCAAGTCTCTGAAGTAGTTGAACTCGGTCAGCTTGATCCTGAACACATTATTACCCCAGGGATTTTTGTCCAGCATGTGGTTGCTGTTGAAGCAATATCACCTGTCGCTGCGCAATAAGGAGAATAACAATGAGCTATCAAAAACTCAGCCGTGACCAAATTGCAGAACGTGTTGCACAAGATATTCCTGATGGTGCCTATGTCAATTTAGGCATTGGCTTACCGACTAAGATTTCAAAATACTTACCTGCGGATAAAGATGTTTTTCTGCATTCTGAAAATGGTTTATTGGCATTTGGTCCACCACCAGCTAAAGGTGAAGAAGACCCTGAACTGATTAATGCAGGCAAAGAATATGTGACCATGCTCACTGGGGGATGCTTTTTTCATCATGGTGATTCCTTTGCCATGATGCGTGGTGGTCATTTAGATATTGCGGTACTGGGTGCATTCCAAATCGCAGCCAACGGTGATCTTGCCAATTGGCATACAGGTGCAGCCGATGCGATTCCTGCTGTGGGTGGTGCAATGGACTTAGCTGTAGGTGCAAAGAAAGTTTTTATCACTACCGATCATGTCACCAAGCAAGGTGAACCCAAGATTGTTGAAGCACTATCTTATCCAGCCACGGGTCTGAAATGTGTTGATCGTATTTATACCGATTTGTGTGTGATTGATGTGACGACAGAAGGTTTAAAAGTGATTGAGAAAGTGGATGGTCTGAGTTTTGAAGAACTACAGGCTTTGACGGGTGCTCAATTGATTGATGCGACACAGGGATAATGTTTACCAGCCACTAATTACGGGTTAAAGCGAAAGCTTTTTGTATAGGCATTGCCTACGCAAAGGAAGTATGACTGAACCCGTAATTTGTGGCAGTGGTCACAACGAATTGAAATATGGAAGTGTAAGACTATGAAAAACGCTTATATCATTGATGCGATTCGCACCCCATTTGGTCGTTATGCAGGTGGTTTAGCCCCAGTACGTGCTGATGACCTTGGTGCAGTTCCGATTCAAGCCTTAATGCAACGTAATCCAACCGTGGATTGGCAACAAGTCGATGATGTGATCTATGGCTGTGCTAATCAGGCAGGTGAAGACAACCGTAATGTCGGCCGTATGTCTGCGCTGTTAGCAGGCTTGCCGTATCAAGTCCCTGCAACCACAGTAAATCGTCTTTGTGGTTCATCTTTAGATGCCATCGCCATGGCAGCACGTGCAATTAAAGCAGGTGAAGCAAATCTCATTATTGCGGGTGGCGTTGAGAGTATGAGTCGTGCACCCTATGTGATGGGTAAATCGGATAGTGCTTTTGGTCGTAGCCAAAAGATTGAAGATACCACCATGGGTTGGCGTTTTATTAATCCAAAGCTCAAAGAAATGTATGGTGTAGATACCATGCCACAAACTGCAGAAAACGTGGCAGAGCAATTTAATATTAATCGTATCGATCAAGACCAGTTTGCCTTGGTGAGCCAACAACGTACTGCAGCAGCGCAAGCCAAAGGCTTTTTTAAACATGAAATCGTTCCTGTCACGATTCCTCAACGTAAAGGTGATGCGGTTGTTGTCGATACTGATGAACATCCACGTGCATCGACCACGATTGAAGCATTGACGAAACTCAAAGGCGTGGTGAAAGCAGATGGTACGGTCACTGCGGGTAATGCGTCAGGTATTAACGATGGTGCAGCAGCGATTTTGATCGCTTCAGATGAGACAGTTGCTCAATATCAACTTAAACCACGTGCCAAAATCATTGCAGTCACGACAGTGGGTGTTGAACCCCGCATTATGGGTTTTGCCCCTGCACCGGCAATCAAAAAGTTACTGAAACAAGCCAATCTGACTTTAGAACAAATGGATGTGATTGAGTTAAATGAAGCCTTTGCAGCTCAAGCTCTAGCGGTGACTCGTGATTTAGGTTTGTCAGATGATGATGCCCGTATCAATCCGAATGGTGGTGCGATTGCTTTAGGTCATCCACTCGGTGCCTCAGGTGCGAGATTAGTGACCACAGCTCTGAACCAACTTGAGCAGATCCAAGGACAATATGCTTTGTGTTCGATGTGTATCGGCGTGGGTCAAGGCATTGCCTTGATTATTCAGCGTGTTGAGTGAGGTGTGAAATGAGCCAGTTATATGCCAGCTTGTTTTATCAATCAGATGTGACCACTATTTTTAGTGATCGTTCTTTATTGAGTTATATGATCCAAGCTGAAGTGGCTTTGGCAAAAGCACAGGCTCAGGTCAATGTCATTCCTCGTGAAATGGCGACGATCATCGAACAAGTTGGGCAATCTGCTTTAACACAGATTGATTTTGATGCTTTGGTGGTTGCAACAGGTTTGGCTGGAAATATTGCTATTCCTTTTGTTAAGCAATTTACAGCCATTGTAAAGCAGCAAGATGAACAAGCTTCACGTTATGTGCACTGGGGCGCAACCAGTCAAGACATTATTGATACGGCAACGATTTTGCAGTGTCGTGATGCTTTAGCCATGATTGAAAAGCAACTTCAATCTGCATATCAAATTTCTTTGCAACAGGCTGAACGTTACCGTGACCAAGTGATGATTGGGCGTACATGGTTGCAGCAAGCTTTGCCGATTACATTAGGACATAAGTTTGCACGTTATGCAGCTGCATTAAAACGTGATCTCGATCGTTTACAGGCAATGAAAACTAGAGTGTTCACCGCCCAGCTTGGTGGTGCAGTAGGTTCATTAGCATCTTTGCAAAATCAAGGTTCTGCTGTAGTTGAAGCTTTTGCAGCCGAACTAGGACTTACGACGCCTGAATGCACTTGGCATGGCGAGCGTGATCGTATTGTAGAGATTGCTAGTCTGCTTGCCATGATCGTGGGCAATGTTGGCAAGATGGCAAAAGATTGGTCATTACTCATGCAGACTGAAATCGCTGAAGTTTATGAACCAACAGCAAAAGGGCGTGGTGGTTCATCGACAATGCCTCACAAGCGTAATCCTGTTGCAGCCGCTTCAATTCTTGCCGCTGCAAATCGCGTTCCAGCACTGATGGCTAGTGTTTATCAAAGCATGGTTCAAGACCACGAACGTGCTTTAGGTGCATGGCATGCGGAATGGTTGGCGATACCTGAAATTTTTCAGTTATGTGCTGGCGCATTAGAGCGAGCAAATGATGTGCTTGAGAATATGCAGGTTAATCCTGAAGCAATGCAACGTAATCTTGAATCTACACAAGGTTTGATCATGGCTGAAGCAGTCATGATGGCACTTGCTAGCAAGATTGGGCGTTTAAATGCTCACCATCTAGTTGAGCATGCATGTCAGCAAGCAGTCGCACAAGATACTCATTTAAAAAATATTGTATCGAATCTAGATGAAGTGAAAGAACATTTTTCAGTACAAGCCCTAGATGAGATTTTTAAGCCCGAGTCTTATTTGGGCAATATCCAAATGCAAATTGGTTCTGTTCTCAAAGCAGCTCAAGGAGATTCACAATGATGATCAACATTCATAATCGTCAAGGATATCAACTTGCTGTGCAAGTGCAGGGTCAGAAAGATGCCCCAGTGATTGTGTTTTCTAATTCACTTGGAACCGATCATGGGATGTGGCAACCACAAGTTGCGGCATTAACAGACCATTATCAAGTCGTGACTTACGATACGCGTGGTCATGGTATGAGCCGTGTGATTGAGCAAAGCACTTTGCAAAACCTTGCTGAAGATGTGGTGGATATTTTAGATGCGCTCAGGATTGATAAAGCACATTTCTGTGGAATATCAATGGGAGGCATCACTGGATTGTATCTCGCGATTCATCATTCAGATCGCTTTTTGAGTGTCACAATCGCAAATTCTGCCGCAAAAATAGGAACTGCTGAAGCATGGAATAATCGTGCGGACAGTGTAGAGCAACACGGTTTGGCAGAGCTTGTTAAAACCACACATACTCGTTGGTTTAGTGAGCATTTTGATTATGCTCATGATGTTTTAGCACAGAAAACCATTCAAAGTTTAGCTGTTACACCTGCGCAAGGGTATGCCAATGCATGTCGTGCTTTGGCAGGGGCAGATCTAAGAGATCAACTTCAACAGATTCATATCCCAACTTTAATTATTGCTGGTCAATTTGATCCAGTAACGACGGTTCAAGATGCTGCTTTTATGCATCAGTCTATTTCACAAAGCCAGATTGAGATTTTGGCAGCTTCTCATTTATCGAATATCGAGCAACCTCAAGTCTTTAATCAAGCATTGTCTAAGTTTATTCAGAAAATATAACCAGTTCAGGTTAGAAAGGAACTCGCCTACAAGGAGGCAACTATGGCACAGGAATTTGCTGCTCCCCAAAATAGTATGGATGCACAGAAACTGATTGATCATGCACCAATCAGTAAATATCAGTGGTTAATCGCAATTGTTTGTTTTCTCATCGTTTTTGTGGACGGAATTGATACTGCTGCGATGGGTTTTATTGCTCCGGCATTAACACAGGATTGGGGAATTGATCGCTCACAGCTTGGACCCGTAATGAGTGCAGCTTTAGGCGGGATGATTATTGGTGCATTAGTATCAGGTCCCACAGCCGATCGTTTTGGCCGCAAGATTGTATTGATCGTTTCCATGCTGATTTTTGGAGGCTTTACGCTTGCTTCTGCCTACGCAACGAATTTGGATCAGTTGGTGGTATTGCGTTTTTTAACGGGTATTGGTCTGGGTGCTGCGATGCCAAATGCAACCACATTATTCTCTGAATATTGCCCAACGCGTGTACGGTCTTTAATGGTGACCTGTATGTTCTGTGGCTACAACTTGGGGATGGCAACGGGTGGTTTCATTAGTAGCTGGCTTATTCCCAATTATGGTTGGCATAGTTTGTTTTTGTTAGGCGGATGGACACCATTGTTTTTAATGCTTCTGGTGATTTTTTTCTTACCTGAGTCTTATCGCTTCTTAATTGTAAAAAATAAGAATCCTGAGAAAGTACGTCGAATTTTAACGCACATTGCACCATCACAAGTTCAAGGTGTAACGGAATTCCACATCCCAGAAGAGCAATCAAATGTAGCTCAGAAAAAGAGTGTATTTGGCATGTTGTTTTCAAAACAATTTTCCAAAGGCACCGTTTTATTGTGGTCAACCTATTTTATGGGGTTGGTGGTGATTTATCTACTGACCAGTTGGTTACCGACCTTAATGCGTGAAACTGGGGCGACCTTGGAACGCGCTGCATTTATCGGTGGTTTGTTCCAATTTGGTGGTGTACTCAGTGCTTTATTTATCGGTTGGGCAATGGATCGCTTTAATCCTAATCGAATTATTGCAGGCTTTTATTTTGCCGCAGGTTTATTTGCGATTGCAGTCGGTCAAAGCTTAGCAAATCCAACATTGCTTGCTGTTTTAGTTCTCTGCGCAGGTATTGCGATTAATGGCGCGCAATCAGCAATGCCAGCTTTAAGTGCTCGTTTTTATCCTACCCAATGTCGTGCAACAGGCATTGCATGGATGACAGGTATTGGTCGTTTCGGTGCTGTGTTTGGTGCTTGGATTGGCGCAGTGTTACTTGGGAATAATTGGTCGTTCACTATGATTTTAAGCATGTTGTTTATTCCAGCAACGGCTGCTGCTGTGGCGATCTTTGTGAAATCTCTAGTTGCGCATACGGATGCAACCTAACTTTCTTTCAATTCGGGACAACGTCAATGAATGATGAACAACGTTATCAACAAGGTCTGAAAGTCCGTACAGAAGTACTGGGTGAAAAACATGTCGGGCGTTCTTTAGAGAACCTGAATGACTTTAACCAAGATTTTCAGAATTTTATTAGTCGATTTGCTTGGGGGGAAGTGTGGTCACGTGACGGTTTACCACGCCATACCCGCAGTTTAGTCACCATTGCCATTTTATTGGCATTGGGGCGAGAAGATGAACTTAGGATGCATTTACGTGCTTGTTTTAACAACGGCGTGACTAAAGATGAACTTAAAGAACTGATTTTACATAGTTCATTGTATGCAGGCTTACCCGCTGCAAATGCTGCAATGCACTTGGCTGAAGACGTCTTTAAAGAAATTGGAATCGAAGTGCAACCCGTTTCGGCACAACCACAGGATTAAGGAGATAGGCATGTTAAATCATACATTAGGTGCGTATCCGCAACGTAATACAGATGATCACCCACCAGCATATACACCGGGTTATAAAACCAGTGTATTACGCTCACCAAAAAATGCGTTGATCTCTATCAATGAAACTTTGACAGAAGTCACTTCACCGCATTTTTCACCGAATCTTTTTGGTCCTAAAGACAATGATTTGATTTTGAATTATGCCAAAGAGGGTTTACCTGTTGGCGAGCGAATTATTGTGCATGGTTATGTGCGTGATCAGTTTGGTCGCCCTGTTAAAAATGCCTTATTAGAAGTATGGCAGGCCAATGCTTCAGGTCGTTATCGTCATCCGAATGATAAGTTCATCGGAGCGATGGATCCGAATTTTGGTGGTTGTGGTCGTACTTTAACTGATGAAAATGGGTTCTATATTTTCCGTACCATTAAACCAGGTCCATATCCGTGGCGTAACCGTATCAATGAATGGCGTCCAGCGCATATTCATTTCTCATTAATTGCGGATGGCTGGGCGCAACGTTTAATTTCGCAGTTCTATTTTGAAGGCGATACATTGATTGACTCTTGTCCAATTTTGAAAACGATCCCATCTGAAGATCAACGTCGTGCCTTAATTGCGTTGGAAGACAAAAACAATTTCATTGAATCAGATAGCCGTTGTTACCGCTTTGATATTCATCTTCGTGGTCGTCGTGCGACTTATTTTGAAAATGATTTGACTTAATGGAGTAACACAATGAACGCGTGGAATTTTCAGGAATTGAAAGAAACCCCATCACAAACAGGTGGTCCTTATGTACATATTGGTTTGTTACCACAGCAAGCCAATATCGAAGTGTTTGAACACAATTTTAACAATCAGTTGGTGAGTGAAAAAACGCAAGGTCAGCGTATTCGTCTTGAAGGACAAGTATTTGACGGACTAGGTTTGCCATTAAGAGACGTGTTGTTGGAAATTTGGCAAGCCGATGCCAACGGTGTTTACCCAAGTCAAGCCGATACGCAAGGTAAGGCTGTTGATCCAAACTTTTTAGGTTGGGGACGTACAGGGGCAAACTTTGAAACAGGTTTCTGGAGTTTCAACACCATCAAACCGGGTGCAGTAGCAGGTCGTAAAGGCACAAACCAAGCGCCGCATATTGCGGTGGTTGTATTTGCGCGTGGCATTAATCTTGGTTTGCATACTCGTATTTATTTTGATGATGAAGTTGAAGCAAATGCCAATGATCCGATTCTAAACAGTATTGAATGGGCGACTCGTCGTCAAACCTTAATTGCCAAACGCACAGAAGTGGATGGTGAAGTGGTGTATCGCTTTGATATTCGTATTCAAGGCGAAGATGAAACTGTGTTTTTTGATATTTAAATTTTAAGTGCACAACGAATGATTGCTTGCTCTTTGGAAAGACAGGCAATCCATTAAGGAAGATGGTGATGAAAATGAAAACACTGGCAGCATTAACACTGCTTGTTAGCCCTTTATTTACGGTTCAAATGGTACAGGCACAAGAAAATGTTCATAGCCCAGTTCAATTAGCTGAGCTTGCTAAGTCACCAGTTAAAACGATTGTACCGATTACTGCAAAAACTAAAGAACAAGCGATTGCTCAAGCTAAAGTGATTGCAGCCAATCAAGATGCAGATCTAGCAGAATTTCGTATTGATCTGCTCGATTTTGCTGCTGATACCAAACAGGTAATTGCTTTAGGACACGAATTAAAAAAGGTATTAGGCAATAAACCAGTGATCGCGACCATTCGTACCCATAACGAAGGTGGTCAACTCAACATTAGTGATGTTGATTATGGCAAGACCTATCAAGCCTATTTAAAACAACCATTCATGGACATGTTGGATGTTGAAATGTTCCGTGATCAGCAGGTCGTCAAAAATATAGTTCAATTGGCACATGATAAAAAAGTACTGATCGTGATGTCGAATCATGATTTTAAGAAAACGCCAAGTGAAGATGAAATTGTTAAACGTTTACTGCAACAAGATGAGCTTGGTGCAGATATTTTAAAAATCGCAGTGATGCCGCAAAACAAACAAGATGTTTTCTCCTTGATGAATGCCACCTTAAAAGTTAGCCAACTTTCAAATAAACCATTGCTGACGATGTCGATGGGCAAACTCGGCACCATTTCAAGAATTGCGACAGCCAATATGGGGGGGAGTTTTAGCTTCGGCATGATTGGTGAAGCATCAGCACCCGGTCAAATTGATGTGACCCAACTGAAACAGTTGTTAAAAACAGTTCAGCCAACAGAATAATTGAAAAGGATTTTTACAATGAAAGTTATTTCTTTACGTTTAAGCACGCTTGCAATCGGTTTAGCAGTATCTGGTATGGCAGCAGCTGAAACCTACATCGTAGACCGTTATCAGGACGATACTGAAAAAGGTTCACTCCGTTGGGCGATTGAACAAGCCAATAGCAAGCCGACACAAACCAGTGAAATTTTGATTCAAGCAGTTGGTCAAGCACCGTATGCAATCAAGGTAAATAGCCCACTTCCTGAAATTAAAGCACCTGTCAAAATCATTGGTACACAATGGGCAAAAACAGGCGAGCATATTGTCATTGATGGTTCAAACTATATTAAAGGTCGTGGCGTTGAAGCGTGTCCCGGCGCTGTAGAAGGGCAATATGGGACCAATGTACGTACAACCACTTTACCGGGAATTGTGTTACGTGACATCAATGGTGTGACCATACAAGGTTTAGAAATTCGTCATTTCTGTATTGGTATTTTGATGAATCGTGCCAGCAATAACCTGATTCAACATAACCGCATTATGCACAACTATGGTGGTGCGGGCGTGATGTTGACAGGTGATGATGGTAAAGGCAATCCAACAGCAACCACCACCAATAACAATAAAGTCCTCAATAATTATTTCCAAGACAATGGTGATGGCTTAGAGCTAACTCGTGGTGCTGCATTTAATTTAGTTGCGAATAACCATTTTATTTCAACTTCTGCAAATCCAGAGCCATCTCAAGGAATTGAAATCCTTTGGGGCAATGACAATGCGGTTGTGGGAAATAAATTTGAAAATTATTCGGATGGTTTACAGATTAATTGGGGTAAACGCAATTACATTGCTTATAACGAACTGACCAATAACTCATTAGGATTTAACCTAACGGGTGATGGTAATATTTTAGATAGCAACAAAATTCATGGTAATCGTATTGGAATTGCGATTCGCTCTGAAAAAGATGCTAATGCACGTATTACATTAACAAAAAATCAAATTTGGAATAATTCAAAGGATATTAAACGCTGTGAAGCAGGCGGCAGCTGTGAACCAAGCCAACGTTTAGGTGCAATCACTTTTGATATTCCGGGCTTAGAGCATGCACATTTTGTTGGTTCTCGTGGGCATGGTGTCAAGATTGATCCTGAAAACTTACAAAAAACTTGTCAGCAACCAAATCAACAAGGCTGTAATCCAAAACCGAATCAAGCCATTCAAGCACCAAAACTTACCCTCTCAAAAGGGCAACTTGTTGTTGAGGTAAAAGGACGACCAAATCAGCGTTATCAAGTCGAATTTTTTGGAAACTCGGTAGCAAGTTCAAATGAAGCCGAGTTCTATTTAGGTTCAGTGATTGCTGTTACCAACGCTCAAGGTGTTGCAACAGTTTCATGGAAACCAACTGCTCAAGTTGCCTCCATAACCGCCAATGTGACGGATCATTTAGGCGCTACATCTGAACTGAGTTCAGCCGTGCGAGTCAAATAACAATAAAAGTAGCACCTTTCATAAGGTGCTACATAGATTAGAAAGACAAGGAATTTATCGATGAAACAGTATTTATTTTTATTTAAAACGACGTTACTGACATTTTCAATTTTATCTGTACAGCATGCTTTAGCAGATCAACCATGGTCACAAGATCGTCAATGGTTATTGGGTGATTGGAATGGACAACGCCAACAGCTAGAAAAAGAGGGTTATAAATTTACCACATCGATTATGAGTCAATCAGCAACCAATTTGGATGGTGGCTACAATGATGACAATGCCTTTAAAAATGCAGCGCAATTATCTTTAGGTGCAAATTTTGACTTAGAAAAAATTGCAGGGTGGAAAGACACGACCGCTAATATCTTGATCACTAAACGAGATGGTAATGCCTTAACTTTAGATCGTATTAAAGATCCACGTTCAAGTGCTTTGGGAAATAGCCAAGAAATATATGGACGCGGCAAAATCTGGCGTTTATCACAAGCATGGATTAAAACCGGTTTTGCAGATAATTCAGTCCAATTCAAAATCGGTCGTATGGGCATGTCTGAGGACTTCAATGGTTCTCAATGTGAATTCCAAAACTTATTACTATGCGGTAGCCAACTCGGGAAATCGATCGGCTCGATTTGGTACAACCTACCTGTTGGATTGTGGGGCGCAAATGTGAAATACCAGTTTGCACCTGAGTGGACGCTCGGTGTAGGTGTTTATGAAGTTAATCCTGATAACGTTAAAACCGATAAAAACAGTGATGGGTTTAACTTGGATATGAATAACGTCAAAGGGGCAACTATACCAGTAGAGCTGGCTTGGAAACCTAAACTGGCAGCATTTAATGGTTTGGCAGGTGAATACAAAATAGGGGCACTTTATTCAACTGCTGAAGCGAATGACATCGCGATTGCAGATAAAGTGCATGATGGTAAACATAGCTTTTGGCTGAATGCGCAACAACAATTGACACAGAACGGTGATGATCCAAAGCGTGGTTTGTATGCCAGTGTTAATGTCGTGGTAAACGATAAAGAAACAACAGCAGTTCGAAGTACGCAACAACTTGCACTTTGGTACAAGGGACCATTTGATAGTCGCCCAAATGATTCAATTGGTTTGGGTATTGCAAACTATCTAGTCAATGATCGTTATAAAGATCGTCAAATCGATATCAATCATAGTCGTGGTTACGATCAATATGATGCATTCGCAGCAGATTATGTTCCTGTTCAACGAGATGAGCTCAATGTTGAATTGAACTATACCTATCAATGGTCACCAGCTGTCATGTTACGACCAAATCTACAATATATCCATCAGCCTGCTGGTGTGAAAGAGGTGGATGATGCTTGGGTTGCTGGATTGAGCATGCGAGTGAATTTCTAATTTAGGAGTATGACCCATGTCAGAGTCTACCAATAGCCATACCATATTAAAGATATGGTGTTTTATTTTAGGTCTCGCCTTATTGCTTACTGGGCTATTTTTCACCATTGGTGGTGGAAAGCTGATTGCTCTAGGCGGTTCATGGTATTTCATGATTGCAGGTTTATTCACCCTAGCATCTGCGATTTTTATTTTTAAGAAGAAAGCTCTCGGTGTTTGGTTATTTAGTCTTGTTTTTATCGGCACGATTATTTGGTCATTAATTGATGCAGGTTGGGAGTTTTGGCCATTATTTTCGCGTCTAATGTTCCCAGCAGGTATTTTTGCTGCATTGATGTTTACCTTGCCATCGATTCGCCGTTACCAATTCCAATCTAGCATAGATTTACCTGCTTATAGCTTGGGCATATTAACTGTATTTGGAATGATGGTTGGTTTTTATCAAATGTTTCAGCCGCATCCAACGGTTACTGCATCTGGACAGCAATTACCATTGGTACCTGTTGAAACGGATATGAAGCAAACCAATTGGCAAAATTATGGTCAAGATGCAGGTGGTAGCCGTTTTGCAGCTTTAGATCAAATTACCCGTGACAATGTACATCAGTTAAAAGAAGCGTGGCGCTTTCGTACAGGTGACTTTACAACGGGTTCAGGCAATGGCGCTGAGGATCAAATGACGCCTTTGCAAGTTGGAAATAAAGTTTTTTTATGTACACCACATAACAATATTTTTGCTTTAGAAGCAGATTCTGGTAAACAAATCTGGAAGGCGGAGGTTAACTCCAAAGCCGATGCTTGGGAGCGTTGTCGTGGAGTTGCTTATTTTGATACAACCCAGCCATTACAACAGCCGACTCTAGCTGGGGCCACACCAGTAAAAGCAGTTGCAAATAATACCGCATGTTTACGTCGAGTTTATACCAATACACCAGATGGGCGTTTAATCGCTGTCAATGCGGATACGGGAGAGCGTTGTAAAGATTTTGGTGTGAATGGAACGGTTGATTTGCACAAAGGTCTAGGTGAGGGCACCAAAGCACCGCGTTTCCAAGTCACTTCAGCTCCAACAGTGGCAGGATCAGTCTTAGTTATAGGTAGTCGTATTGCTGATAACTTTGCAGCAGACATGCCGGGTGGGGTAATCCGTGCATACGATGTCATTACAGGTGAATTGCGTTGGGTATTTGATCCACGTAATCCTGATCCAAATTATATGCTCAAAGAAGGCGAAGTATATAAGCGTAGTTCTGCTAACGCATGGGCTGCATTATCTTATGACCCTGAGATGAATACCGTATTTTTGCCAATGGGTAGCTCATCTGTTGATGTCTGGGGCGGGAATCGTCAACCACTCGATCATAAATACAACTCATCTGTATTGGCTTTAGATGCAACCACGGGTAAAGAAAAATGGGTTTATCAAACCGTACATAATGATTTATGGGATTTTGATTTACCGATGCAACCGAGTCTTGTGGACTTCCCTATGAAGGACGGAACCAATCAGCCTGCGGTGGTGATTGGAACAAAATCAGGTCAGTTCTTTGTTCTTGATCGATTAACAGGAAAACCTTTAACAAAAGTGATTGAGCAACCTGTTAAACCCGCCAATATTCCTGATGAACAATATAGTGCAACGCAACCGCGCTCAGTGGAGATGCCACAAATCGGCAATCAAACTTTGACTGAGTCAGATATGTGGGGTGCAACGCCATTTGATCAATTGATGTGCCGTATTAGCTTTAAATCTATGCGTTACGAAGGTTTATTTACCGCACCAGGAACAGATATTTCACTCAGCTTCCCAGGTTCTTTAGGTGGGATGAATTGGGGAAGTATCGCGTTTGATCCAAGTCATCAATATATGTTTGTGAATGATATGCGTCTGGGTTTATGGATTCAGTTGATTAAACAAACACCTGAAGATTTGGCACTTGAAGCAAGTGGTGGAGAGAAAGTCAATACTGGAATGGGCGCCGTTCCAATGAAAGGGACACCTTATAAAGTAAATAAAGATCGTTTTTGGTCTAAATTCAATATCCCATGCCAAAAACCACCGTACGGTACAATGACCGCGATTGATATGCGGACACGTCAAATTGCTTGGCAAGTACCAATGGGAACAGTCGAAGATACAGGACCTATGGGCATCAAAATGGGGCTTAAAGCACCAATTGGAATGCCAACGATTGGAGGGCCAATGGCAACCCAAGGTGGTTTAGTATTCTTTGCTGCGACTCAAGACTACTATTTAAGAGCGCTTGATTCATCAACAGGGAAAGAGTTATGGAAATCTCGTTTACCAGTCGGTAGCCAAGGTACGCCGATTAGTTATGTTTCACCTAAAAATGGTAAACAGTATGTGATGATCACAGCAGGCGGTGCACGACAATCTCCTGATCATGGTGATTATGTGATTGCATATAGCCTAGATTAAGTTCAATTCAATCTTTAAAAAGCTGCAATAGGTTAACTGTTGCAGCTTTTTTTATTTTACGATTCAAACATTATATTCTTAAATTGGCACATTCATTGCTTAATATAAATAGATCTGGTCTGACCAGTCTGACATTGGTGCAAGTTGGAGCAAACATGGATTTGGAACAATTCAATTCATTAAATAATGAGCAAGCATTTGAAGCATTAAAACCATGCGTTCATATTCAATCATGGATTCAGAGCATTATTCAGCAACGGCCTTTTGGTTCAGTTGATGAGTTATATCAAACGGCTGCTTTACAGGCTCAAACATGGCAATGGTCAGAAATATCAGAAGCGCTTGCACAACATCCACGAATTGGTGAAAAAAAAGCTGCCATGACTTTATCGGAAAGAGAGCAGCAGTTTTCACAAAAAGAACAGGCTCAGCTTGGTGCAGATCAAGAGATTCAACAAGCACTGTATCAGGGCAATTTAGCTTATGAACACAAATTTGGTCATATTTTTTTAATTCGTGCTGCAGGGCGTTCAGGAACTGAAATGCTCGCAGAACTTAATCGACGTTTAGAAAACTCAGTTGAGTTGGAGCAGTTCGAAGTCAAACAACAACTCAGTGAAATCGCGTTAATTCGTTTAAAGCAGGAGATTCAATAATGGCGGGTATAAGTACACACATCCTAAATGCTTCATTGGGTAAACCTGCTGCGGGGGTTTTCGTTGAATTATTTAAGCAAACTTCCCAAGGTGATGTGTCGGTAGATAAACAACTAACCGATGCGGATGGTCGTATTAAAGCATTCGCTATTGATTCATTTACACCAGGCAATTATCAGCTAATTTTCTACATTGCCGATTACTTTCAATCTATGGAGGTTGAAAGCTTTTATCCGAGAGTATGTATCGATTTTAAGGTAAGCGAAATTCAACAACATTATCACGTGCCTTTATTGATCAGCCCATTTTCTTATTCCACCTATCGCGGTAGTTAATGACTCGCGATGTAGAAAGTATAAATTTTTATTGAGGAAAGGCCACCATGCACAACGATAAAATGCACAGTGAACCTCGTGCAACCGTTTCAGCGGAACATCAATATTTAGGAATGAATAAAAACATCATTTATGGACTGCAACATGTGCTGACGATGTATGGTGGAATTATTGCGCCACCCATCATTATTGGCGCTGCCGCAGGTTTAGAAGCCTCGGAAATAGGTTTGTTGGTTGCTGCTGCGCTGTTTGTTGGAGGCATTGCAACAATGTTACAAACCTTGGGCTTTAAGCATTTCGGTGCAAAACTGCCGATTGTTCAAGGAGTCTCTTTTGCTGGTGTTGCAACAATTTTGGCAATTGTCACCACAGGTGGAGGATTAGCTTCAGCATTTGGCGCAGTCATTGTTGCATCATTGATTGGTTTATTACTGGCACCATTCTTTTCAAAAATTATTCGTTTTTTCCCTCCAGTGGTGACTGGCTGTGTAATTACGATGATTGGTATTTCTTTACTGCCCGTTGCGATTCGTTGGATGATGGGTGGTAATCCAAAAGCCGAAAATTGGGGCGATCCAGCAAATATTGGTTTAGCTGCGATGACTTTAGCGATTGTCATTATTTTCAGTATGTTAAAAAGTCAGTTAATGCGTCGTCTGGCGATTTTAATGGCGATTGTATTAGGTACGATTATCGCTTCATTGGCTGGTTTTGCAGATTTTTCCAAAGTTGCTAGCGGTTCAGTGTTCGCTTTTCCTCACATCTTCCATTTCGGCATGCCAGTATTTGAATTTACTGCCATTCTTTCTATGGTGATCGTAACCTTAGTCATTATGACTGAAACTACAGCAGACATTATTGCAATTGGTGAAATTGTTGGAAGCAAAGTTGATTCTAAACGAATTGGAGACGGTCTACGCGCTGATATGTTATCTAGTGCAGTTGCCCCAATTTTTGGTTCGTTTATGCAAACCGCATTTGCACAAAATGTGGGGTTAGTTGCAATTACAGGGATTAAAAGCCGTTTTGTGGTGGCAACCGCTGGTGGGATTCTTGTGGTACTTGGACTATTACCAATCGTTGGGCGTTTAGTGGCTGCTATTCCAATGCCAGTATTAGGTGGAGCAGGTATTGTGTTGTTTGGTACAGTGGCTGCAAGTGGCATCCGTACATTGGCAAAAGTAGATTATAACGATCATAAAAATCTGATTATTGTGGCAACCTCATTGGCAATCGGTATGATTCCAATTGCAAACCATGAATTTTATGCTCAATTCCCCAAATGGGTAAGTACGCTATTACATTCTGGAATTAGTTCAGCGTGTATTACTGCCATTTTGCTCAATATTTTATTTAATCATTTACCGTTCACCAAGAAATCTGTGGAAACAACCACATTACCTGTTAATTCTGGCCACTCATAACCGTATTGAGGTGGCTTGATTTTCTAAATCCATCACACGTTTTAAACATCAACCATTAAAAATTACTTATTCATTTTTGAATAGGTCTAGGGGAGCTTTTGCTTTGTAAATGCAAAGGTTGGGGGCTTTGACGACTTAAAAATGAATTGAGTTGATTTTTAAATGAATCATTAGGGGAATATTATGAAAAATTTTACTTTGAAATCTGTAACTCTGCTTATCGCAATGGGGAGCATGGGCCAAGTTTGGGCTGCGGATACGAGCTTGAATGGGCTGTTTAATTTAGGGCAAGACTGCAAAGTGCAAGATAATTCAGTTAAATCCGTACAAGAAATGCTGGGTTGTGGAGCGATACATGGCACAGTTAAAACAGCTTATTATTCTTTGAATAATGGTTATTTTGTCAATAATCTCAATCAAGATACAGTTTCCATTGGTGGTTATATTAGATATGAAACAGCGCCATTTTACGGCGTACAAGCAGCCATTGGTTATGATCTGCAACGTCGTTTAGATGAAAAAAATAAAAATGATGAAGTATCTGAGTTAAAAGAAGATCGTGATGGTTTAGCAGAAGCCTATGTGACTTGGAAAAATGATTTCGCACGGGTGACGATCGGTAATCAGCGTCTTAATTTACCATTTATGGGGGATTATGCAGATCGGCGTATTTTAATGGCTTTGTACCAAGCTGCGGATCTCCAAGTGGGAAATAACACAGACTTTATACGCCTAACCAAAGTCAATAAATTTAAAAGTTATGCTGATGATGAATTTACCAAAACCACACGTCAAAATCCTAATACTCAATCAGATGGTGTGTGGTCAGTTGGTGCTGGTAAGAGTTTTGATATCGCCGAAGATAAGAAGCTTAAAGCCCAATTTTGGTATCAAGACTATGATGATTACACGCGTTTGATTTATACCCAAGCAGATTTGTCTTTGCCAAAATTGAATTATTCGCCAGAGTTTTCTATGCAATATATTGCGGGTAGAGATCAAGGGAAAGCTTTGGCTGGAGAGGTTGATAGCCAAATCTTTGGTGTTCAGGCAGCGTTTAAAGTTTTGCCAAAAGCAAGTTTGAAAGTGGCCTATAACTATATCAAACCAGATAGCGAAAGTTATCTAAATGGTGCTTTATTGACGCCATACGCTACTAAAACTTCTTCAGGTGAAATTTTCGCACAACCATTTTTTACCAGTACTCAGGATCTAGGTGCAGGGAATGCTTTTATGACGTCCTTGGAAGGAAAGCTCACAGATCAAGTGATTGCGGGTGCTCGATATTCTTTTATGGATTTGAAAGAGGCCGATCATGTTGCGAGTCGTAATCAGTCTGAGTATATGGTTTTTGGAATTTATAATTTTACAGGCGCTTTAAAAGGATTTAGTGTGAGTAACTTCTTTGGTATCCAAACTTCACCACGTTATGAAAAAGACTTTTTACAAAATCGATTTACATTGAGCTATAAGTTTTAAAGTCTGCTTTATTCCAATTGCCTATTTCAGCTTTGTGAAACCTGTTTTTTTAATATGCTTTCCGTACTTAAAACAGCCAAGCGGGATCACCATATGTTTGATGAAACCTTCAATCCTGCTGAATTAGAAAGTTTTGGTTTTCGATAGCTTAACTTCGTATAAGGTGTACTAGCCCAAATTTGACCTGATAGGCACATGAAAAAATGGATAACTGTCAGATCGGGTTTGGGCTAGTAACAATTTAAATCAGGCTCGGATGTGCATCTAGAATACGAATCAGGGTTGCTGCTGGCCCTGTTGGATAGCGTCTGCCTTGTTCCCAGTTCTGAAGTGTACGAGGGCTAATATGCAAACGTGCAGCAAATTCTGTTTGGCTCAAGCCTGTTTTCTCACGAACTTCTTTAATATCAGGAAGAGTCAGCTCGGTCACTCGACTTGCTTTAACTTCATTACGTTTAATAGCTCCTGCTTCTTTGATCGAAGCAACGAGGTCATCAAATAAGTTATTATCCATGAAATTGCTCCTTTACAAGTTGACATAGGATAGCGGTCTCTTTATCAGTTAGGTTTTCTTTAACAGATTTAGGGTAAGCCAATAGCATAAATATCTGATCATCTTCAGTGATCCAGTAATAAATTACTCGAATGCCACCACTTTTTCCTTTACTGCCTTGGGCACAACGTACTTTACGAATTCCACCACCATTTTTAATGAGATCTCCCTTATCTGGCTGAACTAAAAGTTCTTGTTGGAGTTCTCTATATTCATCATCAGAGACAAGCTCTTTGATTTGTTTGGTAAAAATACTGGTTTCAATAAATAGCATGTCGTCGGTACGTCAATGGCGTATTTTTATTGTAGTGAATATCGTGAAAAAAAGCCAGTTACTAAGTTGGTAATGATCAATAGCTAAAGATTCTCATAAGCTATTTTATAAAAATTACTTGATTAAATTATTCAAATAAAAAAAGCCCCCATTGAAGGGGGGAGTTAAAACTGTATGTTATTAATCTAAAGGATTTCCTACAATATTGCTAATAATTCCTTGCATGATGTGTGAACCTTGTTCTGTATAGAGTGATTGATACCACTCTTCAGTCACTTTTTGATCTTTCATATGCGTTACATCACAACGCTTACGAGCACGTAATACCATTTCTTTGGTTCGGTCATTACGTTTGTTCTGGTATCGTTCTAGTGCATCACTTAGCCCAAAAGTATTTATTTGCAAAGCACGTGCCAAGTAAATAGCATCTTCCATTGCTTGGCAACCACCTTGCCCAATGTCTGGGGTTGTACTGTGTGCTGCATCGCCAAGTAAAACGACACGACCTTTATAAAAACTCATAAAAGGTTCAATATCATGGATTTCAACGCGATTGGTTTTTTGTTCATCCAAACAATCAATCAGTTGATGCACAGGTGAACACCAATCTTTGAAATATTTTTTCAGCTCAGTTTTATATTGATCACGTTGATTGGGTAGACCTGCTTCTATAGGCACATCAAAAAAGAAATAGAAACGATTTTGTGCTACAGGCATAAGGGAGACACGTTTTCCTTCACCGACATAGGTTGTCCATTGTTGCGCCGGTGCAATTTTTTCATCGATTTGAACCAGTCCATTCCAATTGACATAACCAGCATAACGCCGTTCAACTTGATGGCCGAGTACAAACTTACGTGTGATGGAGTGGGTTCCATCCGCACCAATTAATAGATCAGCTTGAATCTCGGAACCATCGGCAAAACGAATGCTGACATATTCAGACTGATTTTCAATCTCGGTCATTCTCATGCCTAGTTTAATATTTTCTAAGCCAAATGTTTCCATGAGCAGGCGTTGTAAATCTGCACGTGCAACAGGGTAGGCACGTTGTCCAACTTCTTTGTATAAAGGAGTTAAACTAAATTGAGTCATGGTTTGACAAGTGAGACCATCGATATAGGAAAGAGACTCCATTTCTCCGCCTAAAGCTTGAATTTGATCAGTCAAACCAAGGTAATTTAGACATTTTACGCCGTTCGACCATAGTGATATTGCTGCGCCTACCGGTAAAATTTCTGCTGCTTGTTCATAAATCGTGACCTGATGTCCAAATTTTTTTAAAGCGATACCAGCAGTTAAACCGCCCATACCTGCACCTACAATCGCAATATTCATTGTTCAGACCCTAGTATTCAAAATGATAAAATTTCTAATGAGTCTTAAGCGAGAATTGTGCCAATTTTATTTAGTGGTTTAACAGGTCATACCAGTTATTTTGCGCTATGAAGAAGCGGAAATAGGATGGGTGTTTCGATGTGGTTCAAAGTTTGAGTTAAAGTGGTGCATGGGTATTTTATCAAGACTCATGACGAGAAAAATAAACACCAGCACGTTGAGCAGCGCCAATAATATGTGCCTGCATTGCCTTTTCAGCCGCTAAAGCATCTTGTTTAAAGAGTGCCTGTAAAATCGCATCATGTTCTTTTATGGTTTTAAATGCTAAATTTGGTTGAACAAAAGGAAGAATCTGACTTTTCTTAATCCATTCATTATGCATTTTAAGTGTTTGAATGATCGACTGATTATGACTTAAATCAATGATATGTTGATGAAATGCATAATCAAATTCAGAAGCAGCTTGCCAATTTTGTTGCAAAATTGCATTTGAGAGCGCTTCATAGTGTTGTTTTAAAATCAATTTATCTTGTTCAGTTAGGTATTCACATGCCAGCAGGGCGCAAAACCCTTCAAGTACGTAGCGTAATTGATAAAAATCTTTTAAAGAAATGCGATGTTCACCTTCCCATTGTTCTGCTGCTTTACTGTGTTGTGAGATGACATACACCCCTTTACCAGCCTTGATTTCTAATAGACCTAAAGCGGCAAGGCGGGTCAAAGCTTCACGCAGAGAAGCGCGGCTAATTCCTAATTGCGTGGCAAGATCACGTTGGGAGGGTAATGTAGAGCCAATTGCATAAGTACCTTCCTGAATGCGTTGATGAATGATTTCCACAGCTTGCTCAGTCACCTGAGATGATTTTCCATTGAGCATTGCTTGTGGACTCATAAACATCGTTTCCGAAAAATAAAAATGAACAATTTGATTCTACACAAAATTCATAAATTTAAATTGCTTCAAAGCTAAAAATAGATAATTATTTACAACAGGTCAGACCAGTTGGACTGGATTTTGCATAGAATGAACCATATGAAAATGTTTTGTAGGATTGATCAATGACGGTGCATATTGCCAAAGTAGTGACTTTGCCAGATAACTTACAGGGTTTAACCAATTTAGCTGATGCGCGAATTGGCGCAAGAATTGTGTCATGTTCTGATGAGTTTTTTGCAAGTGCAGAAAGAATGTTACAGCCAGAACCTGCAAAATTCATCGAAGGTAAGTTTGATGATCATGGGAAATGGATGGATGGATGGGAAACACGTCGTAAGCGTGAAGCAGGGTACGATTGGTGTATTGTGCGTTTGGGTGTAACTGGAAAAGTTTCAGGTTTTGACCTCGATACTTCTTTTTTCACGGGTAATTATCCTGCTTCTGCATCGATTGAAGGGTGTTATGCACCTGATGATCAACTGGAAAATACCACTTGGATTCCATTGTTAGAAAACTCGGTTTTGTCTCCAGATCATCATCATTTTTTTAGTTGTGAAGTACATAAAATCACCCATATTCGACTTAATATTTTCCCTGATGGCGGTGTTGCTCGTTTACGTGTTTATGGCAATGTTGTACTGGAAAATATAGATTCAACCCAACAGATTGATCTGATTAGTTTGAAAAATGGAGGACGTATTGTTGCATTTAGTGATGCGCACTATGGGCATCCGAATAATTTACTCAGTCCAGATCGTGGCATCAATATGGGAGATGGTTGGGAAACCAAGCGTCGTCGTGAACCTGGTTTTGACTGGTGCGTTATTGCCTTAGGTCAAGCGGGGCACGTAGAAAAAATAGAAGTTGATACAGCACATTTTAAGGGTAATTTTCCTGCTTTTTGTTCGATACAAGCTGCTTATGTTGAGGATGCAACAGATGCACAGTTGATTCCTCAGAGTATGTTTTGGCCTTTTGTGTTAGAGCAGCAACCGTTATCAATGGATGCGATTCATGCATATATTGCCGAAATTTTGCAGCATCAAAAAGTGAACCATATTCGTGTCAATATGATCCCAGATGGTGGAATTAGTCGGATTCGCTTGTGGGGGGAAATTATTAATTAGATATGAAATTTAGGTATTTATTTACTATCGTGGAGGCGGCATGGATGCCGCCCGTTGGACTGCATTACATGGACGTAATGTCAGTCTAACAAATGGTTTTGCCTACTTTTCCCGAAAGAAAAGTAGGGCGAACCGCAGGTTTATCCTGAGATTTGATGATAACTCAGAATGACTCTGCTAATTATTTTTTAATAATTAGATAATTTTTAAATTAAATTCAAGGTATTAAAGTGAAAATCAATCTATGAAGAAAAACATCCAAATTCAGCCTTTAACTCAAGAGAGTTTTTCCGCTTTTGGTGATGTGATTGAAAAAGAAAATCATGATTTTTTTTCGATTAACCAAGGTCTAACGCAGCGCTATCATGCATTATCAGTTGCTCAAATTACTGGTGATCATGTTACTGTGGGGATGAGTATTTTTCATAATTTATGTGCAACACAGATTCCGTTTAAAATAGATATGCTTGAACGTCATCCTTATGGTTCACAATCATTCATTCCATTACAACAGCAACAATTTATCATTATTGTGGCTTTACCTTTGGATCACTTACAACCAGATGAACAAAAAATCTATGCCTTTTTAAGTAATGGTAAGCAGGGTATTACATATCACCAAGGAGTTTGGCATCATCCGTTGATTACATTGGAAGCTGAAAGTGATTTTTTAGTGGTGGATCGGATTGGTGGTGGACAAAATTGTGATGTACATCATCTGGTTGAACCGAAGTGGGTTATTGAACAGAAACAGTCAGAGATTTCAAGTCTCTGACCGCAAAGTTACTTAATATTTCCCTTTAAAATTTGCACTAATTCTTTGTTTTAGATATTCCTTTGCCGTAATTGATGGATATTTTTTCTGTGGACTTTCGATCAAGACATCTTCATTGGCTTGACAGAAAAATGCCAAACTATAACGTGCGCCTTGATATTCATCAGCTTCAGGATTTTTAACGCGATGAAAATTCGATGGAAGTTGATCATCACTCCAGCGCATCAACATATCACCAATATTACAAGTGATTACGTCATCACGTGGTTCGATACTTGTCCATTGTTGTTGCTCCATGTCTTTACCAGGACAAACTTGTAGACCACCTTGACCTTTACGCTGAAATAGTAAGGTTAAGCAGTCAAAATCGGTGTGTGCACCAGCACGCCATAACCCTAGTTGATCTTTGATCGCAGGATCAATTGCATAGTAGTGCAACATCCGCAGTGTACTTTGATAGGTTTCTTGATCAGGATCATGTGCAAGCGTAAAGAAATTATCTGCGAATCCAAGCTTGTAAGCAAAGCAAGATAATATTTTCATACCCACTTGCCAGCATGCTTTTTCAAACTCAAGCATTGTGGTCTTAAATGCTGGTAATTCTTGTTCGCTGGGATACAACCCCATCATTCGTGGACGAGTGATTTGATAAGATTCCTTTTGATCTGGCGTGCTTGTCGATGGGCGAATTTGAGCTTTGCTTTCCCAACCAGCATTTCGATTCAAATGGTATTGGGATTTGATATGTGTAGGTAGCTCAAAAAACTTTTTTGTCATTTCAAAAGCATTCTGAATTTGTTCTAAATTAATCCCGTGATTTGAAACTTGAAAAAAACCAATATCAGTTGCTGCAGACCAGAGTTGCTCTGCAATTTCATATTTGCGGTGTTCAAAGTTTGACAGATCAATGATACGAACTTCTCTGTCAAAAGTTTCTTGACCTAAAGCCCCCATACGTGCTTCTTTTTGCAGCTCTTCTAAACTGTAATTATTTTCAGCTAAATTGGTCATGTTCGCGCTATTCATATTTCACCTCAATTGTTGAATAAACCATGACCCAATCAAATTGAATGAAAGGCGACTGGGTCATTTTTTCAAAAAAGAGCAACACATCCTAAATAAATAGAATATGAGCTTATTTCTGAGCAATGACCCACATATATTGTTTAGATATATGCTGAACGCTTCTACTCCGACAAATCAATATAAGCATTTTTTATACCAATCTAAAAAGAGATTAATTTATGACCTTGATGTATATAAAATATGAGAAATAATATTGACCAATATAGAATATTTGAATGTCTAAAATTATAGTTTAATATTTGATCCTTTTTTGTGCATGTTATGGTTTAAAAATGGTGCATTTTATTTGTCTATCTAAAATTATTCAAAATTAAAAGTAATGTTAATAAAAAATAGATGGATGATGTGAAATTAAAATAAAAAATATTAGCCTATCTTTATGAAATATATCGATTAAATAAATGCTGGCATGGTGTTTGCTAAATCATAACTGAGTATAAGCGGTTAGTGTGTATTACACATGGGACATTGCTCTACAGCGTTAGCTGTTCCTCTTCTGGGGACAAAGTCATTTCAGGGCTTTGAGAGAATCTGTGTGCCTTTTTACATTCGATTTTTATTCCCCTAAAAGAACAGTGAAATGAGTTCAAACATATTTAGGGGTCTTACTTATGAAAATTCAGCACTATGTAGGCAAAGGGCGATTAGCTGTCATTGCGAGCGCATTACTATTCAGTTCATTTACTCAAGCTGCCGACAAATTAGTTTTACAAACCACATGGTATGCACAAGCAGAGCAAGGTGGTTATTATCAAGCTTTAGCACAAGGAATCTATAAAAAATATGGGCTAGATGTCGATATTAAAATCGGTGGCCCACAAGTCAATAATATGACGTTATTACTTTCTAAACGTGCAGATATTATTATTAATTATGATCTCCAAGTATTAAAAGGTATAGAAAGTAATTTTCCGATCAAGGCAATTGCTGCACCATTTCAATTTGATCCACAAGGTATTTTGACTCACAGCGATGTGAAATCTTTGGCAGATTTGAAAGGAAAAACAATTCTTGTATCTACCAGCGGACAAGCAAGTTGGTGGCCATGGTTGAGAGAAAAATATAATTTAAATGCGGCTCAGGCTCGTCCTTATACTTTCAACATGCAACCATTTTTAGCAAGTAAAAATGTAGCTCAACAAGCCTATGCAACCTCAGAGGTGTTTCAAGCAAAAAAAGCTGAACCTTCGAGTAATTTTTTCTTATTCGCTGATGCTGGATACCCAGCCTATGGTGGAATTCTTGTGACTCGACATGATGTCATTCAAGCAAAACCCGATGTTTTAAAACGTTTCGTACAGGCTTCTATGGAAGGTTGGAAAAACTACCTAGCCGATCCTCGTTTAGGCAATGCGATGATAAAAAAAGAAAATCCCAATATGAATGATGATTTATTGGCTTTTGCAGTTGATCAAATGAAAAAACGAAAATTGATTGATGGCGGAGATGCCAAAACTCGAGGGATTGGCGTGATGACAGACGCGCGTTGGAAAGCAACGCGTGATTTTATGGTAAATGCAGGTTTGCTCAATACTAAAACTAATTGGAAAGCGGCTTATACCACACAGTTCAATCCTGTAAGTAAATAACAATTACATCAGTAGGTTAGAAAATCAGACATTCGTCTCAAGGGGAAACCGCATGAATTCAGTTTTATCTGTAGATATTCCGACTACATCAAATTTTGTTACGCCAATGATTATGGTGCGTGGAGCCGAAAAAACCTATCCAAACGGCACACATGCTTTACAGCGACTTGATCTAGATATTGCACAAGGTGAAATTGTTTCTCTACTTGGACCATCGGGCTGTGGGAAAAGCACATTACTGAAGATGTTTGCCGATCTTGAGCAACCCTCAGCGGGGCAAGTTCGCTGGAATGGTAAGGCGGATATTCAATCACAATGCAAAATGGCAATGGTATTCCAAGAAGCCACACTTATGCCTTGGGCAACGATTGAGGAAAATGTACGTCTGCCACTTGATTTACAACACATTGCTAAGTCGAAAAGTTCCTCCAAAGTATCTGATGCTTTGAAAGCAGTAGGATTAGAGCAATTTGCTAAAGCTTATCCGCGTGAACTTTCAGGAGGAATGCAAATGCGCGCTTCTCTTGCTCGTGCATTAGTGACAGAGCCAGATTTATTACTCATGGATGAACCCTTTGGAGCTTTAGATGAGTTTACTCGACATAAACTCGATAGTGATATCCGAAAACTGTGGTCTGAACGCGATTTAACCGTTGTTTTTGTTACTCATAGTATTTACGAAGCCGTGTATTTGTCTTCTAGAGTGATCGTGATGGGTGCAAGACCTGGTCGAGTAATCGCAGATTTAGAAGTGGATGGACCATATCATCGAGATGAATCTTTTAGAACATCTGATGCGTTTATTAAACAATGTGCACATTTTTCTGCTTTGTTGGCTCAAGCAAACGGAGGGCATGATCATGGTTAAACCTTTAATACAACATCCTGTTATGCAACGTATTGCAGCGCCATTCATGCTTGGCTGCTTCTTATTACTCACATGGCAATTGAGTTTTCAGCAATTAGAAGTTCCCGTTTATGTTGTACCAAAGCCAAGTGATATTGTGATGGCACTGATGAATCAATCTTCGCTGTTGTTTGGTAGTTTATGGGTGACGTTAAAGATCACATTACTTGCTTTTGCTTGTGCAGTGATTATTGGAACTTTAATTGCTTTTCTATTTGTACAAAGTCGTGTTGTAGAAGCATGTTTTATGCCTTATGCCATTTTATTTCAGGTAACTCCGATCGTGGCGATTGCACCTTTAGTGATTATTTGGATTCAAAATACCACTTTGGCATTGGTGGTATGCGCCATGTTAGTCGCTGTTTTCCCAATACTCACCAACACAACTTTAGGCCTACGTAGTGTCAATAAAGGGTTGCTTAATCTTTTTCAGATTAATAAAGCCAGTCGTTGGCAAATTCTGATGCGTCTGCGTGTGCCGAATGCGTTGCCTTATTTCTTTGGTGGCCTACGGATTTCATGTGGTTTAGCGCTTATAGGAGCGGTAGTTTCCGAGTTCGTTGCAGGTGCTGGCGGTACAAGTGCAGGTTTAGCCTATCAAATTTTACAGGCAGGATTCCAACTAGATTTACCTTTAATGTTTGCTGCACTGTTTCTCATTACTTGTACAGGCTTAGGGCTGTTTGTATTGATGTCTTTATTAAGTCGTGTATTTCTTCGTAAATGGCATGAGAGTGAACAAGTATGATGAATAATAGTTATTTGATTAAAAATGCCCATGCTATTTTGACTGGTTTATCAGGTAGTGCTGCTCGATCTTCTGCGCCAGACATTCGTATCCAAGCTGGGGTAATTACTGAAATTGGACAATTGGCTGAGTATGAAAATGAACAGGTAGTAAATGCGAAAGATTGTGTTGTTTATCCTGCATGGGTAAATACCCACCACCATTTATTTCAGTCTTTATTAAAAGGAGAGCCTCAGGGTTTAAATCAAAATTTAAGTTCATGGCTCGCGACTACACCTTATCGTTTTCGTGGTGCATTTGATGAAATGACATTTCGAATCGCAGTGCGTATAGGTTTAATCGAGTTACTACGCTCAGGTTGTGCAACAGTTGCGGATCACCATTATTTATATTGGCCAAAAATGCCGTTTGATGGTGCTGCTATTTTATTTGATGAAGCCGAAAAGCTCGGCATGCGTTTTATATTATGTCGTGGTGGTGCAACGCTTACACGTGGTTTAGAAAGTGATTTACCACAAGCATTACGTCCAGAAAAATTTGATGATTATATGGCTGACATAGAGCGGTTAGTTCATTTATATCATCAATCAGAAGGCAACTCTTTTAGAAAAATTGTAATGGCCCCCACATCAACTTTACATTCCATGACACCAGAACAATTTAGAGAAAGTGCAAAAATTGCTAGAAGGCTTGGTATTGGTATGCATAGTCATTTATCTGAAACGGTAGATTATTTGGACGCAGCAAAAGCTAAATTTAATATGACACCTGTGCAATATTGTGCTGAAAATGATTGGGTGGGCAATGATGTTTGGTTTGCTCATTTGGTGAAGCTATTACCAGAAGAAATCCAGATTTTGGGTCAAACAAAAACAGGAGTTGCACATTGTCCTCAAAGTAATGCGCGTTTAGGCAGTGGTATCGCTGATTTGGTAAGTTTAGAAAAAGCTGGCATGACAATTTCGATTGGTGTTGACGGTGCAGCGTCCAACGAGGCTGCTGATATGTTGTCAGAAACACATGCCGCATGGTTATTACAACGTGCGAGAAAAGGTATGTTGGCAAAACCACAATATGAAGGTGGGATGTTTGAGGGCGGTGCCGATGCTGCAAGTATTGAAGATATTATTCGCTGGGGAACAGTAGGTGGTGCAAAAGTTCTCGGTTTAGATCAAGTCGGTACGATTGAGATCGGTCAACAAGCGGATTTGGTATTGTATTGTTTGGATGATCCTCGTTATTTGGGCTTACACGATATGGCGATTGGTCCTATTGCAAGTGGTGGTCGCGCGTATATTAAAGCGATGTTTATTGCAGGTAAAATGGTGGTGGAAAATGACCAAATTCCTGATGTTGATATGATGGAGCTGGCTTCGCAAGCGAAACAATCAGTAAAGCTGTTACAACAGCGGAGTATGGAGATGGCAAAAATAGCTTGAGTTTGATGAAAAAGTAATTTTAATTATTTTTCAATGGCTGGATTCTTAACTTGTATAAGTTGGCATTACTTTTTAATTGATCCAAAGACGAATTATTCTTGTATAAGCTTTAGCCTTACTTTTGACTGGGCAAAAGTAACAAAACCGCTTTGTTGAGCTGATGGCACATCCTTGATGCCACAGCCCAACGGCGGCATCCCTGCCGCCAACCACAATAGTAAATAATAGTTAAAAGTTTACCTAACTGCGCAAAAATACTTAGATGGTTTTTTTAAGCTATATCATCCTGATAAGGATGATATTTATACCAATGTTCCGCAATTTGCTGACGAGTACAAATCCATACCCGATCATGATTTTGCACATAATCCAAAAAGCGCTGTAATGCTTTAAAACGGGCAGGGCGACCTAGAATTCGACAATGCATCCCGATAGATAACATTTTCGGTGAAGTCGCTCCTTCAGCATACAGCACATCAAAAGCATCTTTTAAATACTCAAAAAAATCTTCACTACGATTGAAGCCAGTCGGAGAGGCGAACTTCATATCATTCGTATCAAGCGTATATGGAATAATGAGATGTGGACGAGTTTCACCATTCTCTTTCGATAGTGTTGTCCAAAAAGGTAGATCATCTCCATAATAATCACTGTCATACTGAATCTGATCATAGTCAGCCAAGAGTTGACGGGTATTGGGACTATCACGCCCTGTATACCAACCTGTTGGATATTCCCCGAATAAATCTTTTAAAATTTGCATGGCTTCAGCCATATGTGCTTTCTCGGTTTCAATATCTACATTTTGATAATGAATCCAACGTAAACCATGAGAAACAACATCATAATGATGCTGTTTAATTGCTTCTACAACTAAGGGATTTCGTTGTAGTGCCATGGCGACTGCAAAGATACTCATAGGTAAATTACGTTTGGCAAACTCTTGATGAATGCGCCAAAAACCAACACGTGAACCATACTCGTAGATGGAATCCATCGAAAGATGGCGAGCAGGATAACTATCAGCCCCACTGATTTCAGAGAGGAACTGCTCTGAACCATCATCACCATGCAAAATGTGTTTTTCTCCACCTTCTTCATAATTCAAGACAAACTGAACGGCTATTTTGGCTTGATTTGGCCACTGAGCATGTGGAGGATGATTGGCATAACCTAGCATATCTCGAGGGTAATCATGGGTGACATGGTTAGTTTGATCTATGAGTGTCATGGGTTTGCCTAAGAAGATGGAAATGTGAAACTTCTCATTAAATTACTTGATGAATTGTTTGGGTGTCAAACAATAAAGTAATATAAATCAAATATTTCTTTGTTTTATTTTGGTGCGTTAATCGAGTTTATTTGCTGGGTAATCTTCATCATGCGCAATTTTAGTGCTTCCATGTGTTCAATGATTTGATTCATCATAATTTGTGATATTCGTGAGAGTTGCCGTTTTGGTGCAACACACAAGGCGAGGGTAATCGGATGTAGTCCATTTTCGTGAATCGTTCTGAATTCAAATTCACCATTTTCAATAAAAGCATAGGCATCTAGATAACTCATGATACCAATGCCTAGACTATTTCTGAGCAATGAAAGCATCATATGAATATCGTTACATTCAATTTGATGGGGTGGATTAAAATCATGTTTCTTGTATAAAGCCATCACATGATCATGAATAATCAGTGGTGCAGCAGCGATGATATGGTTGAATTCAAGTGTATCCGAGAAATAGATTTTTTCTTTATTTGCTAAGGGATGTTGTTTGGGAATGACGAAACCAAGTGGCATTTCAATAAAAGAGCTGACTTGCAATTGATGCTGATGTTTCGGATTGAGGATTAAACCAAAATCGAGTTCTGCGTTAATTACGAGATCGGCAACATAGTCGCTATCTAAGACGCGAATATTGAAATTAATCCAAGGATAATCTTGATGAATGGATTGAATAACATCCGTGACAAAACTTTCACTGAGCGCGGAAATTACGCCAAAATCAATTGAACCACGCTGTAAGCCTTGGATTTCATTCAAGCGCTTTTGTGTCATTTGAAAGTCTTTTTGCCAACTTCGCAAATCTGCATATAGCAACTCACCGGCCAAAGTTAGTTTTAAGCCATTTGGCAGGCGTTCAAATAAAGCTACACCAAGTTCCTCTTCAGCTAAAACGATCTGACGATGTATCGCTGAAACTGAAATAAAAAGCTGATCAGCTGCTTTTCTTAGACTACCTGTTTTGGCGACTGCAATAAAATATTCAGCGAAGCGAGAAAAGGGTAATGCCATTACATGTACGTTTTATAAAAATAAGTATTTATACAAAAGCAATTTTAGTGCCGTTACTGTTCTAATTTTTAGAATGAATGATCAAATTCATTCTAATAGACGAAAAAAATGTTCTGTTCCACACTGCATTTAAGCCATATCGATCCGTGATCTTTAGCAGAAAGAGAGCAAAACATGAATGCAATTCCTTCAATCAATCTTCCAAATAAACCTTGTCACAGTCAGTTTGACGATCAGGATTGGCACATATTGGCTCAACATTGGTATCCCGTAGCACGAGTTGAAGATGTAACGACTAAGCCACAGCAAGTCACGTTGCTTGATCTGAATATGGCAATTTATAAAACTGAGTCAGGTAACATTCATTTAGTTCGTGATATTTGTCCACATCGAGGTGTACCGTTAAGCAAGGGTTGGGTTGAAGGCGAAACGATTATTTGTCCTTATCATGGTTTACATTTCAATGAGCAAGGTAAATGCATCAAAATTCCTGCACAGCCTGATCTAACCAAAATTTCTGATCGTTTTTCCTTAACCAAATTTCCTGTGGTCATAAAATATGGTTTGGTATGGACGAGTATTTTAGGACGAGACGAAAGCTCGGCAAATTTCCCAGTACTGGATACATGGGATACAGAAGAACACCAAGGAATTTTACCTCCATATGTTGATATTGCTGGTTCAAGTGGTCGTCAATTAGAGGGTTTTATTGATGTGGCGCATTTTGCTTGGGTGCATCACAATGCATTTGCGGACAGAGAGAATCCTGTCGTTCCAAAGTATTCGACTGAACGCACCAATTATGGGTTACATACTGAATATGTCAGTAACGTCAGTAATTATCCACATGGGATGCAACATTTAGCGCCTGATGATTTCCTTTGGGAGCGGATTTTTGATGTTTATCCACCATTTTCAGCAGTATTGACGATTCATTTTCCAAATGATGGTGTATTAAAGATTTTAAATGCCTGTTGCCCAATCTCACATAATAAAACTCGATTGTTTGTACCACTAACACGTAACTTTGATACCACTGGGGATTTGCAAGCTGTTTATGACTTTAATGCACAAATTTTTGCAGAAGATCAGGAGATGGTAGAGTCTCAAAAACCTGAAGAATTACCTGTAGATATTACCATGGAAGCACATTTTGAAGCTGATCGCTCTTCAAACATGTATCGTCGTATATTGGCAGATTGGGGGTTGAGTAAGCGCTATACCGTTTAGCTTACGAGTTTATCAACTCAAGAATTCAAGTGAACAAAATTCCATATTATTTAAAAGTGGGATTCTAATTGTATAAGCTTGTATATACAAATTGACACTAATCCATATACAATAGCTGAAAGTATTTTGTATGAGTTTTAGTCAATGTCAAGAACATCCAAGCAAAACGATTTGGATTTATCACTCGGGGAAGATAGTCCCGTTCCTTTATATTTACGTGTAAAGCAAATGATTTCACAAAAAATCTATGAAGGCACATGGACAGTCAATAAAAAGATTCCATCCGAGAGTGAATTAGTCAATTTGCTTGGTTGCAGTCGTATGACAGTCAACCGCGCTTTGCGTGAGTTGACTAGTGAAGGCTTGTTGGTACGTATACAAGGTGTGGGTTCTTTTGTTGCGGAAGGACAAGGGCGAACAGCTTTATTTCACGTGAATAATATTGCTGAAGAGATTATCGCTCGAAATCATAAGCATCGTGCAGAAGTGTTAGTGTTAGAGCAAATTCAAGCTGATGCTGAGCAGAGTGTGTTAATGCAGATGCGTGAAGGGCAAAAGCTATTTCATTCGACTATTGTGCATTATGAAAATGATGTGCCTGTACAAATCGAAGACCGTTTGGTTGATCCAGTGTTAATCTCAGATTACTTAGCACAAGATTTTACAGCGATTACACCGAATGCATATTTGATGTCAAAAGCACCTGTAACCGAGGGTGAGCATGTGGTTACGGCGATTTTAGCTTCGGCTCAAGAATGTAAATGGTTGAAGATTAATAAAACCGAGCCTTGTCTGTTGATCCGCCGCCGTACATGGTCAAATAAACAATTGATTTCTAGCGCGCGTTTGATTTATCCGGGTAGTCGTTATTATCTGGAAGGTAAGTTTACGCAATGATTTTATCTTTCTAATCTCATTGGAAATACTTGAAAAATATCGCTTTTAGTCAGCAGAATATACAACATGCTTGTCTAATAGCACTGAAAAAGTCTAATTTTATCTCTCTTTTTTTAAACCCATACAAATTGTAGTTGTATGGGTTTTTTGTTGTCGAATAAAAAATAAATTATTTTATTTCATATGCTTGAGATTTATTTTTAGAAATGGAATGAAATGCATCTTTTCAAGTTAAAAGTTTTGTGTAGTATATAGATGTATATACAAGTTAATACATGCTATATCGTAAAGAGCAGTTTAATTTGCTAACCAAATTCCATCGAAAGGAGTCTCATCGTGACAACGACAACAAAATTTCGTGACGTAGAAATTCGCGCACCACGTGGTACACAGCTCAGTGCTAAAAGTTGGTTAACTGAAGCGCCGTTACGCATGCTGATGAATAATCTTGACCCTGATGTTGCAGAAAATCCGAAAGAGCTTGTTGTTTACGGTGGGATTGGACGAGCAGCACGTAATTGGGAATGCTTTGATAAGATCGTTGAAACATTAAAAACACTAGAAGCTGATGAAACCCTATTGGTTCAATCAGGGAAACCTGTTGGCGTGTTCAAAACCCATAAAGATGCACCGCGCGTTTTGATTGCGAACTCGAACTTGGTACCGCACTGGGCGAATTGGGAACATTTCAATGAATTAGATGCAAAAGGCTTGGCGATGTACGGTCAAATGACAGCAGGTTCTTGGATCTATATTGGTAGCCAAGGCATCGTACAAGGTACATACGAAACTTTTGTAGAAGCAGGTCGTCAACATTACAACGGTGATTTAACAGGTCGTTGGGTACTCACTGCTGGTTTAGGTGGTATGGGTGGTGCTCAACCATTAGCAGCAACATTGGCTGGTGCTTGTTCACTGAATATTGAATGCCAACAAACCAGTATCGATTTCCGTTTACGCACACGTTATGTTGATGAACAAGCGACTGATTTGGATGATGCATTAGCTCGTATTGAAAAATACACCAAAGAAGGTAAAGCTGTTTCAATTGCATTGCATGGTAATGCAGCAGAAATTTTACCTGAGCTTGTGCGTCGCGGTGTACGTCCAGATATGGTCACTGATCAAACCAGTGCACATGATCCACTTAATGGTTATTTGCCAGTAGGTTGGACATGGGTGGAGTATCGTCAACGTGCTCAAACTGAACCTGAAGTTGTGGTAAAAGCGGCTAAACAATCGATGGCAAAACACGTACAAGCGATGCTTGATTTCCAAAAAATGGGTGTGCCAACATTTGACTATGGCAATAACATTCGTCAAATGGCACAAGAAGAAGGTGTTGCGAACGCTTTTGATTTCCCAGGTTTTGTTCCTGCTTATATTCGTCCATTGTTCTGTCGTGGTGTAGGTCCATTCCGTTGGGTTGCATTGTCTGGTGATCCAGAAGATATCTATAAAACAGATGCAAAAGTAAAAGAGTTAATCCCTGATGATGAGCATTTGCATCGTTGGTTGGATATGGCGCGTGAACGTATTAGCTTCCAAGGTCTACCAGCACGTATTTGTTGGGTCGGTTTAGGTTTACGTGCAAAACTCGGTTTAGCTTTTAATGAAATGGTTCGCAGTGGTGAACTTTCTGCGCCGATCGTCATTGGTCGTGATCATTTAGATTCAGGTTCAGTATCAAGTCCGAATCGTGAAACAGAAGCGATGCAAGATGGTTCAGATGCAGTATCAGATTGGCCATTATTAAATGCGCTCTTGAACACCGCAGGTGGCGCAACTTGGGTATCGCTGCATCATGGTGGTGGTGTAGGTATGGGGTTCTCTCAACACTCTGGTGTCGTGATTGTATGTGATGGTACTGATGAAGCAGCAGCACGTATTGCACGTGTATTGACCAATGACCCTGCAACAGGAGTGATGCGTCATGCAGATGCAGGTTATGACATTGCGATTGATTGTGCTAAAGAGCAAGGTTTGAACTTGCCAATGATTACTCAATAAAAAATCACTCAATCACATTTACGGCGTTTTTTGCAATTGTGTAAGAGGCGCTGTAAGAGAACAATATAGTTCAAAATAGGACACCAATCATGGAACTTCTCATTCAACCCGGCAAATTAACGCTAGCAGATCTTCGCCAAGCTTATTTAAATCCGATTAAAGTTAAACTTGATGAAAGTGCATCGGCTGCGATAGAGGCCAGCGTTGCTTGCGTGGAAAAAATTGTCAATGAAGGTCGTACTGCCTACGGGATTAATACAGGTTTTGGCTTGCTTGCCTCAACGAAAATTGCGCCTGAAGATTTAGAGAAACTACAACGTTCATTGGTTCTTTCGCACGCTGCAGGTGTTGGCGAGCCATTAGATGATGCGATGGTTCGTTTAATCATGTTGCTTAAAGCCAATAGTTTGGCACGAGGTTTTTCTGGTATTCGTCGCAAAGTGATTGATGCCATTATTGCGTTGATCAATGCGGAAGTCTATCCACATATTCCACTCAAAGGATCGGTTGGTGCTTCAGGTGATTTAGCCCCATTAGCACACATGTCATTGGTTTTATTAGGTGAGGGTAAAGCTCGCTATAAAGGTGAGTGGCTATCTGCTGTTGATGCACTAAAAGCGGCTGGTTTAGAACCAATTTCTCTTGCGGCTAAAGAAGGTTTGGCCTTATTAAATGGTACACAAGTATCAACAGCGTATGCGTTACGTGGTTTATTTGAAGCAGAAGATTTATTTGCAGCAGCTACGGTTTGTGGTGGTTTAAGCGTTGAAGCAATGCTGGGTTCACGTGCACCATTTGATGCGCGTATCCATGAAGCACGTGGTCAACGTGGGCAAATCGATGTTGCTGCGGCTTATCGTGACTTATTGACTGACTCAAGTGAAATTGCCCACTCACATGAAGATTGCAGCAAAGTTCAAGATCCATATTCACTGCGTTGCCAACCTCAAGTGATGGGTGCTTGTTTGACCCAAATTCGTCAAGCAGCGGAAGTATTAGAAATTGAATCAAATGCTGTGTCGGATAATCCACTGGTTTTCGCTGCTGAAGGTGATGTGATTTCAGGTGGTAATTTCCATGCTGAGCCTGTTGCGATGGCAGCAGATAATTTGGCATTGGCAATTGCAGAAATTGGTTCACTGTCTGAACGTCGTATTTCGATGATGATGGATCGCCATATGTCACAACTTCCACCGTTCTTAGTTGCCAATGGTGGGGTCAATTCAGGATTTATGATTGCTCAAGTGACTGCCGCAGCTTTGGCAAGTGACAATAAAGCTTTAGCACATCCTGCAAGTGTAGATAGTTTGCCAACTTCAGCAAACCAAGAAGACCATGTTTCTATGGCACCAAATGCAGGGAAACGTTTATGGTACATGGCTGATAATGTTCGTGGCATCTTGGCAGTGGAGTGGTTAGGTGCCTGTCAAGGTCTTGATTTCCGTGAAGGTTTAAAAAGCTCTACGAAACTTGAACGTGCGCGTAAAGTGTTGCGTGATCAAGTGCCGTATTACAGTGAAGACCGTTTCTTTGCTCCTGATATTGAACAAGCAAGTGAGTTACTCGCAAGTGGTTGTTTGAATGAGCTCATTCTCCCAAATTTGTTACCGAGTTTAGTTAAAGCTTAATCAATAGAACTAGAACATGAAAGACAAAATAGCCTAAGTAGTTAATGCTTGGGCTATTTGAGGATAAATGCATGAAAAAGCTTTGGAAAAACTCTCATATTGCCACGATGCAAAATGGACAATATTCCAGTATAGAAAATGCAGCCATGGTCACAGATGGAAAGCATATTGATTGGATCGGTTTAGAAAAAGATGTACCTCCACTAGAGTTTGAAGAATCTATTGATCTCAATGGTGCATGGGTCACGCCTGGCATGATTGATTGTCATACCCATAGTGTTTTTGGGGGGAATCGTAGTGTTGAGTTCGAACAACGTTTACAAGGTGTGAGCTATGCGGAGATTGCTGCAAATGGGGGTGGTATCGCCAGTACTGTGCGGGCAACCCGTGAAGCAACTGAAGCGCAGTTACTTGAATCAGCGCTAAAACGTATTCGTTGCATGTTAAAAGAAGGTGTGACGACCATTGAAATCAAGTCAGGTTATGGCTTGGATTATGAAAATGAACGGAAAATGTTGCGTGTCATTCGTCAGATTGCACAAACATTACCTATGACTGTGAAAAGCACGTGCTTAGCTGCACATGCATTGCCGCCTGAATTTAAAGATCAAGGTGATGCCTATATTGAGCATGTTTGTACAGAAATGTTGCCCAAACTGCATCAAGAAGGGCTTGTCGATGCTGTTGATGCGTTCTGTGAGTATTTAGCATTTTCACCTGAACAAGTTGAGCGTGTATTTAAAACAGCGAAAACATTAAATCTTCCAATTAAATTGCATGCAGAACAGCTTTCTTCATTGGGTGGTTCAAGTTTAGCTGCACGTTACCATGCATTATCTGCTGATCACTTAGAGTTCATGACGGAAGATGATGTTAAGGCAATGGCTGAGACTGGAACGGTTGCTGTGCTATTGCCCGGTGCATTTTATTTTTTGAGAGAAACCCAACTTCCGCCATTAGAAAGCCTGCATAAGCATGGTGTTCGGATTGCATTATCTAGCGATTTGAATCCAGGAACTTCACCAGCTTTGTCCTTACGTTTGATGTTGAATATGGGCAGTACTTTGTTTCGTTTAACGCCTGAACAAGCCTTGGCGGGTGTCACGATTCATGCCGCTCATGCATTAGGTTTACAGTCAACACACGGCAGCTTAGAACAGGGAAAATATGCGGATTTTATTGCATGGGATATTGAGCACCCTTCTGAAATTGTGTATTGGCTCGGCGGTGATTTAAGCAAAAGAATCGTACGACACGGTACTGAAATTTCGATCAGCTAAGTGCATAACATTTAAGTAGCGATATTAATTATGGATCATTCATTTAAGTGGCAAGGAAGATATGATGGAGAAGGTGAGGCGCACTTACGTATCCATCAGGTGGTCAATACCAGTCAACACGCCACATATGCATTCATTGGCTTTAGTTCAGATGAAGGCGTAAAGCGAAATAAAGGTCGTGTCGGTGCTGCGGATGCGCCAGATCTGATTCGTGCTCAATTGGCGAATTTACCTGTGCACCAACCTGTCACAATTGCTGATCTTGGAACCATCGTTTGTGATAGTGGTAAGTTGGAAGCTGCACAGGCTGAATTGGCTGATCAGGTTGAACGTTGTTTGAAACAGGGCATGAAACCGATCGTCTTAGGCGGTGGGCATGAGGTTGCTTTTGGTAGTTTTTCAGGTTTGTTTCAATATATTCAAAATCACGAGCCAAATAAAAAGATTGGAATTATCAATTTCGATGCCCATTTTGATCTTCGTGAAGCAGAGCAAGTCACTTCAGGCACGCCTTTTCTCAATGCAGCAACATTATCAGCACAACATCAACAAGAGTTTCATTATCTATGCATTGGTGTGGCGAAGCATTCCAATACCAAGATTTTGTTTGAAACAGCAGATCGTTTGAACAGTACTTATATTTACGATAATGAATTACAACAGAAAAATGTCGAAAATATAATCTTAAAAATACAAAAATTTATCGGAAAAGTTGACTATTTGTATATTACAGTTGACCTTGATGTATTTAGTGCTAGCATTGCGCCGGGTGTAAGCGCACCGGCGGTAAAAGGAGTTGATTTATCGGTATTTGATCCATTATTAGAAGCCATTAAGGAAACCGGCAAAATTAAAGTTTTTGATGTGGCTGAATGTAATCCACGGTTCGATTTGGATAGCAGAACTGCCAAATTAGCCGCTTATATAATTTTTAACTATATATTTGATTGATGGTTCACGTGAACCTTTCAAAAGGATAAGGCAAAAATGTCTAATTTATCTTATGTCTCTCAAAATGACGGTCCATGGGCAACTTATCTCGAACAGATCGAGCGTGTTGCTCCATATCTAGAAGGTCTAGAAGGTTATGTGGATACATTGAAGCGCCCAAAACGTGCTTTGATCGTTGACGTGCCAATTGTTATGGACGATGGCACAATTCGTCATTTTGAGGGTTATCGTGTACAACACAACTTGTCACGTGGTCCGGGTAAAGGCGGTATTCGCTATCACCCAGATGTAGATTTAAATGAAGTAATGGCACTTTCAGCATGGATGACAATTAAGACTGCGGTGGTAAATCTACCATTTGGCGGTGCAAAAGGCGGTATCCGTGTTGACCCACGTCAACTTTCTCCACGTGAATTAGAACGCTTAACACGCCGTTATACCAGTGAAATCAGCCATATTATTGGCCCACAAAAAGATATTCCTGCACCAGACGTGGGTACTAATCCAAACGTTATGGGCTGGATCATGGATACTTATTCATCGGGTCAAGGTCATACCGTAACGGGTGTGGTAACTGGTAAACCTGTACATTTGGGCGGTTCTTTGGGGCGTATCAAAGCAACAGGCCGAGGTGTATTTATTACTGGTCAGCAAGTTGCTGAAAAAATCAAATTGCCTTTAGATGGCGCTAAAGTTGCGGTGCAAGGTTTTGGTAACGTAGGTAGTGAAGCTGCGTATTTATTTGTTGAATCAAAATCTAAAATCGTAACAATCCAGGACCATACAGGTACGATTTACAATCCTGACGGGATTGATCTTGCGGCATTAAAAACACACATGGAAACTCATCAAGGTGTGGGTGGTTTTGCTGGTGCGCAAGCGATCAGCGATGAAGCGTTCTGGACTGTAGACATGGATATCTTGATCCCTGCTGCGTTAGAAAGTCAGATCACGGTTGAACGTGCGAAAAATTTATCAGCAAAACTGGTACTTGAAGGCGCGAACGGCCCAACATATCCAGAAGCAGATGACATCCTCGTTGAACGTGGTATCACTGTTGTTCCAGACGTAATCTGTAATGCGGGTGGTGTAACCGTATCTTATTTCGAATGGGTTCAGGATATGTCGAGCTATTTCTGGTCAGAAGAAGAAATCAATGAGCGTCTTGATAAACTTATGATTCAAGCGATTAATGATGTATGGCACAAATCAAGTGAGAAAGAATGTACTTTACGTACAGCTGCTTTCATTTTGGGTTGTGAGCGCATTTTAAAAGCACGTAAAGAGCGTGGTATTTTCCCTGGTTAGTTTATAACTCGGTGAATCAAAACGCTCTTAAGCTAAATGGCTTAAGGGCGTTTTTTTATGGGATTGAGCTAGATTGCTTCCTGAACAGCTTGAATAAATTGATCTACTGCATATTGAATATGCATTGTCCATTCAAAAGAGCAATTCATTCGAATAAAGTGTTGATGTGAAGGTAGTACATTAAAGAGCGGACTTGGCGCGATTCCAATCTGTTGTTGGATCAGCTGTTCATAGATTTGCATACTGTTGACTTTGTCAGGCAGTTGAATCCATAGAAAATAGCCGCTTGGGTAGTTAAAGACTTTGCAGCCTTTGGGTAAATGTTGTTTGAGATATTGAAAAAATTGTTTTTTATTCTTTTCTAGAGCACGTCTAAGCGTTCTCAAATGCTTTTCATAATGATGATGTGATAAGAACTCAACCAATGCATTTTGAATCAGTGCATTCGCAGAAATGGTGCTCATCAATTGTAAATGTTGGATGTGTTCTGAGAACTTACCTGCATAAACCCAGCCTATACGGAAGCCAGAGCCTAAGGTCTTGGAGAAAGATGAACAGTGTAAGACAAAGTTTTGTTGATCAAAATATTTCATCGGTAGTGGTTTTTGAGCACCATAGAACAACTCTTCATAGACATCATCTTCGATTAAATGAATTTGGTGCTCGTGTAAAAGCTTGGCAATTTTATACTTAGTGTCCTTGCTGGCTGTAAAGCCAATCGGATTATGAGCATTGAGCATGAACCAACAGACTTTAATTGGATAATCTCGAATAACTTGCTCAAAAGCCTCAAGATCAAAGCCATGTAGGGGATGTTCAGGCAGGGTGATGACCTTCAAACCTAAACGTTCAGCCGCTTGCCATGCACCATAGAAAATTGTTTGCTGCAACAGAATATAATCACCAGGTTGCGTGATGGTCTGTAGTGATAAATTTAAAGCTTCCAAGCCCCCAGATGTGATAACGATATCATCAGCATCGGTTGGTATGCCTTGCATACAATAGCGCTGAGCAATAAGTTTTCTTAAGGCAAAATTTCCCGGTGGAAGATTGGAGGTTTGATCATAACTTTGCCGATTGCGAGAAAGTTGTCCCATGATTTGAATTAACTTGGGTGGATAGAGCAATTGGCTATCTGGAAACGCTGATCCTAAGGGGCAGATTTGATCCGACTGAATCGACTTTAGATATTTAAATACTAGCGAGTTGATTTCAATTTTGGGATTTAATGACACCACAGTGGAGGCTTGTGGAATATGTTGATGACTTTGTTCAGCAACGAAATAACCCGATTTTTCTTTTGAATAAATTAAGCCCTGTGCTTCTAGTTCTTGATAAGCATTCATTACTGTAATGAGACTAAAACCAGATCGTTGGACTTGTTCTCGTAAGGACGGCAATTTGCTATGAGGTTCCCATGATCCATTTTCGATGAGAAGTTTCAGCTGATGTGCTAACTGTTCTGATTTATACATAAAATACCCAGATCAAACTTTTCTGTTTATGAGTAATGCCTTTTATATAAATAATTTTATAACAGATAAATGAAAAAGAAATGATCTGTTATATTTTTTTAGTAAAACTCTGTAGCTACTTATCAATTTGTATTCATTGCACAATAAAGCCATCAACCAAGCAGCTTGTTAGATTACTCAAAAAATAAGTTGCTGGATCTCAAGCTACTGATTCGGCTGGATGGCATCAATGACGTTTGTAACCCCAGAACTCAATGCAATAACTCGGCTTTTTCCAGAGCAGCAACCTTCTGAATGGATACAGCACAAGTTATGTCTAGAATATGTCAATTTAGAAGCGACGCTACTCAGAGCGAAAGTACTAAGAAACTTTTCTAAAGCGCGTGTCGTGTATATTGCGCAAGCCCAAATTGTTAAAAATGACAATAATCTTGCGTACTTATTTGCGCCATTGATCATCGCCAACTTAAATCAATCTGTGATTTATACCACTTCGTACTCACTGTCTGTATTTAAGATTCTGAATCAATATTATCAATCAGATCGAAGTATTCATTTGAAAATTGAAGAGGTGATACAAAGCCTCAACTTATATGTCGATCTGGTTGATCAGCCTAGAAATGAAGAAGATTTCTTGTA
>NZ_GG665951.1:226669-244348 GCF_000156555.1 Acinetobacter sp. ATCC 27244 | reverse complement strand
ATATCGGAGTTTGATTAAGGCCTTGTGTAGAACCGACGTTTCTGAAGTGTTTTTAATTACGCATTTGCGTATCAATAAGGTACAGCTTTGCATCTTACAAGATTATTTTGAAATTAAAATTCATGTGATCTATGCGGATAAACAGCGATCAGTTGTAAATGATGATTTGATTAGTACTCGGAAATTATTGTTTAAAAGCAAAGATGAGTTTCATCGAAATCTTTGTGCATTTTTTTCTCAATTAAATACGCCGCTGATTGCTCAGATTGGTCAATTTAACCAGCAGCAAGCAATGCATCTCATTGAGGATATGTTTTATTCGGAACATATCTTTGAAAAATTATCGGTTTATGGCGAATACATGCAAACACGTATTCAAAATGGTGCCAACTTTAAAGTTTTATCTACAAATGAGTTGTCACATCGTTGAGTTTAGGATTTAAAGAGGAGAGATTATATGTCTCAAGCACAATCAAAATTTCCGTATCTTACTGTTGGAATTAGTATTTTTCTAGGTTGCTTATTCCTACTGTTCTTCTTTTTAGCAGTGAGCCATCAACCTGATTATATGCCTTCACAGCAAAAGCAAAATACGACCCAAGTACAGCAACAGCACTCGATTCAACACAACAACTAGCTTGGGTACGTATTTAATGATGCTATTTTATCTCTTTGAGTGGCGAGCTGAATGCTCGCCAGTATTCTGATGATCTTCTTGTCCAATACTGATTGTATAATGGATCGTGTTAACGGAATCCTGTCTGCTCATCCGTAAATGAAGCTATAAAATAATATTTTTAGAAATAGACTTAAGCCTTCGTAAATTAGTGTTTTCTAGGCGTTGATCCTGTCCAGCGCTTAAATGCGCGAGAGAAATTTTTAGCGTTTGTATATCCAAGGTGGAGGGCAATATTTTCAAGAGATAAATTAGAGTTGTTAAGGAGTTGAATTGCTTTTTCACATCGAACTTTGTCAACAAGTTCCCTAAAGTTGGTTCCTTCATTTTCTAACTTTCGTTGTAAAGTACGTTCTGAAATTTTCATTTTTTCAAGTATGTCTGTTAAAGGACTAATTCCCATACTTTCATCGTAAATAAGATCCTGAATAATATTATTAAAGCTATTTTGCTGTAATAACTTACGCAACTGTAACTTACATTCTTCTCGAGTAAGACGTTCAGCAATTGGGTCTGAGTGAAGTAGTGGAAGGTCTAAAATTTCTTTTTTAAATTTCAGGCGTGTAATGGGGCGATTAAATCTTACTTCACCGGGAATTAAGGGCAGCAATTTATCAAAATAGTCAGGTTTACTAAATTGGACATCCGCAAAGCCTGTTAAAGCCTGTCCAGAAATACTTTTCCCCATTTGTGCGAATCCAAGCAACAACGCAATTTGAATCACTTCATCTAGATAATAGGCTTCAGTCTGTTCAAATGTGATGATTGCATGATCATCTAGAACTTCCAGCTTGATTGTATGTATGCTGGATTGGAGTGAAATAAATTCTTGCGCAATATTCAGTGCTTGTTTGACATCTTTGGCCAGCATGGCCGCCATTCCCATCAGACCATGACAAGTGATGGTCATTTGCATCCCTAAATAAAAACCAAACTCTAAAGCAGGAACTTGGGTGAGTGTAAGCGCACGCCGTAGGATGTTCATCACAATTTTGGCATCGGCACGCCACAAGGGTTGTACCAATTGTTTTGGCTGAAGTCCTGAGTCTTTTAATAATTCATCTGCAGAAATATCCCAACGAGATACCACATCGACCATCAAGGCGATATAGGTACCAGGAACAGTTTTTTCTAATTTTCTATTTAGTGTCATAACATGCAATGTCGGAAAATGATACCAAAATGGCTTACCAAGAACTATTACAACATTTTTTTTTATTTAAAAATAGCCTCATCAACACATGAGTAAATAGGCTCTGTTTTAAAACGGATTATTGCTTTCAATGGGGTTGAGTCGTTTGAAAATCATATAGGATTCGTAATGAAAAAGGGAATTTTGATTGCAGCCTTAATGACCATTTTTTCGAAGACTGGACATGCAAAAGTTGATATTTGTGTGTTTGATCTACAAGGTAAAGCCGGAGAGTCTTACAAACTTGTAGAAGAATGGGCATTGGCAGCAAAATCGTGGAATGCTGATCTCAATCTCATCCCATATCAAGATGAGGCGAAAGCACAAAATGATTTTGATACAGGGAAATGTGATGGTGTTTCTATGACATCGATGCGCGCCCGTAAATACAATAAGTTTGCAGGATCAATTGACGCATTAGGTGCAGTGACCAGTAATTCGATTGCACGAAAAGCTATTACTTATGTACTAGATCCACGTAATAAACACCGTATGGTTACTCGTTTAGATAGTGATGAGTTTGAGGTCGCTGCGATTGCTCAAATTGGTCTGGCTTATGTCTTTGTACGAGATAAAACCATCAATACGATTGAAAAGGGTAAAGGCAAAAAGTTTGCCTATTTACACTATGACCAAGCGCAAAAGATGATTGTGGATCGTTTGGAGTTGGTTGGTGTTGCTTCTGAGATCTCAGATTTTGCCAAAAAATTTAACAACAACCAAGTGGATGTGATTGCTGCGCCAGCTTATGCCTATAAACCATTGGAAATCGCCAAAGGTTTAGGTGCAAATGGTGCCATGTTTAATTTTCCTGTGATTAATTTAACAGGCGACATCATTATTCGACCCAAGAAATTTCCTACAGATTTTGGTTTGAAATCGCGTGCTTGGGCTACGAGACAGCTCCCAAAAAACTTTGCTACGGTTGCACGTTTAGAGGCTGAAATCCCCGCAAAATATAGGCAAGAGCTTTCTATAGAAGATAAACGTCGTTATCAACAAATGCTTAGAGATGGGCGAATCGAGCTAACCAAATTGGGCATTTATGACCCCATCATGATGAGTGTTTTGAAACGGGCTCGTTGTACGGTTGAACGAACGAATTTTGAGTGTTCTTTGGGTGGAGAATAGTTAAGTAAATCTTGGCTATTTCTAATATTTGAGAAATTTTCTGAATTTAGGTTGAAAGTTGAGGCAACTATGAATGCAACTGCTCATCATCACAAACTTGTTGCAAGATCTGTAAGGTTTGATTTTTCTAATTCTCCTGTACAGTGGATTCCGAATGATCCTGTGTGTTCTCATTTAATTAATGGTATTAACTTAATTTTACCAGCAGGCGAATTTTGGTTTTGTCGTGTTTATAACAAAGCTTTACCTTATGTAAATGATCCAATTCTAAGTGACGATGTCAAAGGTTTTATTCGACAAGAAGCAACACATGCACGTGCTCACCAAGGTGCTCAAGAATTTCTGCGGCAGCATGGCTATGATCTTGAGCCTGCATTTAAAAAAATTAACTGGATTTTTGGTATCTTGTTGGGTGAAAGCCCTTTAGGTATTAAGGCTTTAGCAATTCAACCGCTTGAACATTTTTGGTTAATTACGAGGGTCGGTGTGGTTGCTGCAATTGAGCACTTTACTGGTGTGCTTGGGCAGTGGTGTATGGATAACAAGTCATGGGATAAGGCTGATCCCGTGATTGCAGATATGTTCCGTTGGCATTTAGCTGAGGAAGTTGAACATCGCTGTGTTGCTTATGATTTATTTAAAGCCATGCTACCGAATCCGATTCTTTTTTATCTTTATCGTCAGTTTTTAATGGCTTTAGTCTTTCCTATTTTTATTTATGTATTAGCAGATGTTGGTCGCCATTTAGGTAAACAGGACCCAGACCAATCAGTAAAAAAGATTGCTAATAAGGGCTTAATCGCGCTGTTGTCGACTTATCATAAACAGGCCAAGGCAACAGACAATGGCCCAACACTAACATTCTTAGTGAAAGCTACGATTCGTTGGATTTCACCAAAGTTTCATCCTGAGTCAGAAGGAAATACACAACAAGCCTTGGATTACTTAGCACGTTCACCTGCGGTACAGGCCGTAAAATAAAGGAAAACATATGAAAAAAATTGCACTTGCTATCATGACAACTTCGTTAATGGGAGTATCAATTTCTGCTCAAGCGAAAATTGATGTGTGTGTATTTGATATTTTGGGAAGATCAGGTGAAGCCTATAAGATGATGCAGGATTGGGCTCTGGCAGCAAAAGGTTGGGGCGCTGACATCAATCTTTTAGCAATCACCGATGAGGCTGTTGCTGATAATAATTTTAAGGCGGGTAAATGTGATGGTGTAGCAATGACTGCTATGCGTGCACGTCCATATAATAAGTTTGTCGGTTCTATTGACTCTCTTGGGGGGGTACCAAGTGATGAAATTGCAAAGCGTGCAATTACCTTCGTTTCTGATCCTCGTAATGCTGCTAAAATGACCACTAATCTCAGTGGTAATAAATATGAAGTTGTTGGAATTTCACCTTTAGGTTCTGCATATATATTTGTACGTGATAAAAGCATTGATTCAATTGAAAAAGCAGCAGGCAAGAAGTTTGCTGTACTGGGCTATGATGATGCGCAGAAGCTGATTGTACAACGTGTGGGTGCACAAGCTGTACTTTCTGATATTTCAAACTTTGCTGCTAAATTTAATAATGGTCAGGTAGATATGATTGGCGCGCCAGCTTATGCTTATAAACCTTTAGAGTTACATAAGGGTTTAGGCACGAATGGGGTGATGTACAATTTCCCAGTACTACAAGTCACAGCCAATATCGTGATACGCCCTGAAAAATTCCCCGCAGGCTTTGGTCAAAAATCTCGTGATTTTTCTGTTAAACAGCTTCCAAAAATCTTTACGACAATTAAGCGTTTAGAGGCAGAAATTCCAGCAAAATATAAAATGAATTTAACGCCTGAAGACAAGTTGAAGTATCAAAAAATGATGCGTGATGGCCGGATTGAGTTAACTCAACGTGGTGTTTACGATGCAAGCATGATGTCTGTTTTGAAGAGAGCACGCTGTTCGGTTGATAAGGCGAATTTTGAGTGCGCTTTAGCTGGTGAATAATACATACAGCCTATTTTTCCAAAAAGATAAAAAGACCTAGATGATCTAGGTCTTTTTTTGAACAAAAAATAAAAGACCTAAGACAAAACGTGAATAGTCAAACAAGCTGCTTTTGTGTTAATGCTATATTGTAAGAAATGAGAAAAGCTCACATGAGGGCAGCTAGATGGATAATTCAGAACAAACCATTTATAAGCAAGAAAATAATGGCTTTGCCAGAATTGAGCCGTATAACCAACCTGCGGGTGGTTGGGGAGCATTGCTCAGTGTTGCCCGTAACCTCAAAAGGCAAGATATTCTAAAGAAAGGTTCAATCACACTACTTAATATTAATCAGCCAACAGGTTTTGATTGTCCGGGTTGTGCATGGCCTGAAAAAAAAGATGCGCATGCCTTTAACTTCTGTGAAAACGGTGCCAAAGCCGTTGCATTTGAGGCAACCAGTAAAACAGTAACACCTGAGTTTTTTGCAGAGCATACGGTCAGTTGGTTGGCAGAGCAGAGTGATTTCTATCTAGAAGATCTTGGGCGTTTAACTGATCCGATGCGCTACGATCCTAGCTCAGATAAATATGTCCCAATTTCTTGGGATGAAGCTTTCCAGCTCATCGCCAAACATTTACAAGCATTAGATCACCCAGACCAAGCCGCATTTTATACCTCTGGTCGTGCCAGTAACGAAGCCGCTTTTTTGTACCAACTTTTTGTAAGAAGTTTTGGAACCAATAATTTTCCTGATTGTTCCAATATGTGCCATGAGACGACGAGCGTTGGTTTAAAAGATTCAATTGGTTTGGGAAAAGGTACGGTTATCTTAGATGACTTTGATCAAGCAGATGCGATCTTTAGTTTTGGTCATAATCCGGGCACCAATCATCCACGAATGTTGGCAACACTGAGAGAGGTTTCAAAGCGTGGCGGCAATATTATTGCCATTAATCCCATCAAAGAACGTGGCTTGGAACGTTTTCAAGATCCTCAAGCACCGTTGGAAATGATGACCAATGGGAGTACGCCGATCAGTCGTTATTATTTCCAGCCCAAAATTGGGGGAGATTATGCACTACTATTTGGGGTGCTCAAGCATTTATCTGAATGGGACAAAAAGGCGATAGCGCAAGCAAAACCGAGTGTATTTGATCGTAGTTTTATTGCGATGAATACGATTGGTTTTGATGAAATGTTAGCTGAAGTTGATCGCACGGATTGGGAACAAATCCATAAATATACAGGGCTTTCACCTGAGCATTTAGAATCGATTGCAAAAATGTATTTAGATGCTAAAACCGCAATTTTCTGTTGGGGCATGGGCATCACTCAACATCGTCATGGGACTGCCAATATTCATATGCTTGCTAACTTAATGTTGGCTAGAGGGCATATTGGTCGTCCGGGCTCAGGTTTATGTCCTGTACGTGGTCACAGCAATGTGCAAGGTGATCGCACGATGGGGATTAATGAAAATCCAAGTGATAAGTTGTTAGATAGCATTGACCGTGTGTTTGGGATCACATCTCCTCGTAAACATGGCTTTGGTGTGGTTGATACCATTAAAGCGATGTATGAAGGAGAGGTAAAAGTCTTTATTGGTTTAGGTGGTAATTTTGCAGTTGCTACACCAGACACACCTTATACACAAGAAGCACTTCGACGCTGTAATTTGACCGTAAACATCACCACTAAACTTAATCGAAGCCATTTGGTGTGTGGCAAAGAAGCATTGATGCTCCCTTGTCTCGGACGTACCGAAGTTGATATGCAAGTGCATGGTCCACAAGCAATTTCCGTCGAAGATTCTATGAGTAATGTCCATTTATCCGCAGGACGCAATCCACCAATCTCAGACAATATTTTGTCTGAACCTGACATTGTGGCACGTATGGCAGCAGCCACTTTGCCTGACTGTCAAGTCAAATGGCGTTGGTATATTGAGAGTTATGATCGTATTCGTGATTCTATCGCTGATGTTTTTGATGAGTTCCATGACTTTAATCAGCGGGTTTACCAACCGGGTGGTTTTCACTTAGAGCATCCTGCCAATCAACATGTTTGGAATACACCAAGTGGTAAAGCCCAATTCTTGATTACGCCTTTGGCAGAAGTTTATGAGGATGCTGAAAATCAATATGCGGCCGCTTATAGCGAACAACAGGTTTATACCTTAATGACCACACGCTCGCATGACCAATACAATACGACTTTATATGGATTAGATGATCGTTATCGGGGTGTCTATGGACAACGTCGTGTGTTGTTTATGAATCAAGCAGATATAGATACGGCAGGTTTTGAAGCTGATCAATGGGTTGATATTGAAAGTGTATTCTCTGATGGTGTTAAGCGGATTGTGCATAGTTTCCGTATCGTACCCTATAACATTCCCCAAGGTAGCTTAGCGGCATACTATCCAGAAACCAATCCGTTAGTTGCATTAGGTAGCCACGATAAATACGCCAAGATTCCTGCATCAAAGAGTATTCCTGTCATTCTTCATGCTGGACAAGCACCTGAACATTTTAATTTGGCAGTTGAAGTTGATCCAGAACACGCAAATCAACGGGTCAGTGGCGTATAACGTATTCGATTTTTAATATTCGAGTGAGAAATATCAAAGAGGTTTATCGGTGGATACCAAAATACGCGGCTATGAAACGGTGCAAGTACACCGTTTCCATCAGGATTTGTCTGAAAATGAAATGGATTATATCGTTCAGGAATATCCGATTGCATTGATATATAACGGAATTTCTCATGCAGTTATGATGGCAACGCCGTCCGATATTGAGGTATTCGCCAAAGGCTTTAGCTTATCTGAAGGAATTGTGCAGAGCCTCAACGAATTATATTCGATTGAAATTAGTCAAAATGAACTGGGTGTGCAAGTCGAGATGACAATTGCATCGCGTGCATTTATGGCCCTCAAACAACATCGACGGATGATGGTTGGGCGAACAGGTTGTGGTTTATGCGGGATTGAGAGTTTAAAGCAACTTTATTCCGAGCTGCCATTGGTGAGCAGTCATGTTCCGTCCTCTTGGCTTAATCAAATTCCAAGTGCAATTGCTCAACTCAAAGCTAAACAAAAAATAAGTGAATTAACAGGTGGTGCACATGCCGCTGCTTGGGTGGTCAAAGGTCAGATCATTGCTTTGTTTGAAGATGTTGGGCGACACAATGCCTTAGATAAATTATTGGGTTATTTGGCTGAACAAAAGTTAAATGTTGCGGATGGTTTTGTGGTTATGACTAGTCGTGCCAGTTATGAGCTGATTCGCAAATGTGCGCAATTCAACATTGCTTTATTGGCAACGATTTCGGCACCGACTAGCATGGCAATCGAAATGGCAAAAAAATTGAACCTAACCTTAGCAAGTTTTTGTCGTGGAGATAGCTTTGTCGTTTATACGCAGGAATAGTAAAAATTTGTGTTTCTGTTGCTAAGTGATTCATCGATTTGTGTAGGATATACGTATTAACTTTTTTATTCCTAAAAATTATGAATATACCGCTTAGACCACAGCCTGTAATTAATAATCTTTCAGGTGAAAATGCCTTATTTATCGTTCTAGGTATCAATGCTCAACCTGATTATTCTGGGGTGATTGATTTTCTTGCAAACTTTTCTGCTTTGGTTCGGAGTCTCAATCATCGATTTCCACAGAGTAACTTTAGTGCTTCTGTTGGGATTGGTTCAAATGCCTGGGACTTATTATTTCCACAGTTAAATAAACCGAAAGAGCTAACTCCATTTCAGGAAATAAAGGGAATAAAGCATACTGCGGTAGCGACAGCAGGAGATTTATTTTTCCATATCCGAGCGGATCAGGTGGCGATCTGCTATGAACTTGCTGCGATTCTCCATGAACAACTTAAACAAGATACCTATCCCATCAGTGAAACCAAAGGTTTCAGATATTTTGATGGCCGTGCCATTTTAGGCTTTGTGGATGGTACTGAAAATCCTGAACATGAAATTGCCAAAGAAATCGCTTATGTAGGTGCAGAAGATGCTGAGTTCCTTGGTGGTAGTTATGTATTCATTCAAAAATATTTACATAACATGGAAATGTGGAAAGGGCTAAGCACCGAAGAACAAGAAAAAGTGATTGGCAGAAAGAAATATGATGATGTTGAATTAGGTGATGATGTTAAGCCACAAAATGCACATAATGTGGTGAGTAAAGCACACGATGCTGATGGCAATGAATTGAAAATTCTCAGAGCCAATATGCCATTTTCAAACCCAACTGAAGGAGAGTACGGCACTTTCTTTATTGGGTATTCACGCTCATTCAATATCACCAAAACGATGTTAGAAAATATGTTTCTTGGCAAAGAAAATGGTCATGTGGATCGGTTATTAGATTTCAGTACACCTGTTTCTGGGAGCTTATTCTTTGTACCGACCTTTGACTTCCTCGAAGATTTAGGCGAGTAAGTTTAATTCGCTGAAATGAATCAGTTTATTTCAGCGAAAATGTTTATTGGCTAATCAGATATTTTTGTAACTGAGTACGGAATTGATCTGGAATACGATCTGATTTCTGCGCGCTGAAATCGAAATACACTTGAACAGCTTTACCTCGCGCAACACAGTGATCATTTTGCCAAGCTTCATGTGCGACAATGAATGAAGAATTCCCGATCTGTTCAATCCATGTTTTGATTTCGATATCAGCACCATAATAAATTTGGGCAACAAAATCGACTTCAACTCGTGCGAGAATCAAAGGTAGGTTTTTGATTTCCATACTTGGGTTGAATAAACGAAAAACAGGTTCACGTGCGGTTTCAAACCAACCTGTGATTACAGTATTGTTGATATGTCCGAAAGCATCTGTTTCATAAAATCTTGGTGTGAGCGAAAGTGTAAACATAGATTAACGGTTATTTTCTGATTTAAACTTAAACACTATAAGGGCTGAGTCTTTAAAAATCAGCCCGAATAACAGACTTAAGCGTTTACGAATGTCGAGATAATCCACCTCCTAAAGCCTTATAGAGTTCGATCTGATTATTCAATTTAGTTTGTTCAAGTATCAATAAGCCTTGTTGAGCTGCATAAGCTGAACGTTGTGCATCCAATACGGTCAGATAACTATCAATACCAGCTCTAAAACGAGCACTAGATAGCTTATAAGTCGTATCTGTTGCCGAGACTAAGCGGCGTTGAGCATCAAGACGTTCATCAATATGTGCATGGGCAGCAAGAGCATCATTCACCTCACGAAAAGCAGCTTGAATTGATTTTTCATATTCAGAGAGTGCTATCTTTTGGTCTGTTTCTGAGATTTTAACATTCGCCTTTCGAGTGCCCCAGTCAAAAATGGGGAGGTCTATACTTGGGCCGATTGACCAAGAGAAACCACCAGACTTAAATAAATCATTCAGTTCAGTTGAAGCATATCCAGCAGAACCAGTTAGGCTAATAGTCGGAAACATTCGTGCTTTTGCTGCACCAATATTTGCACCTGCAGCACGCAGTTGATATTCGGCAGCTTTTAAATCTGGACGATTATTCAATAAGTCACTACTTAAACCCGTTGCAAAGGTCTTTTCTTGAGTGATATTGGAGATCGCTTGGTGAGGCAGTAAGTCCTGTGGAATGGTTTGCCCAGCCAATAGATTCAATAAATTCTGTGCTTGCAAGACTTGGGTTCTATAATTTGCCACATCATTACGAGCAGTCTCTACAGAGATTTGTGCTTGTCGTAATGGTACTTCACTATCAATCCCAACGTTGAAGCGCTTTTTATTCAGCTCGTATGAATCAAGTTGAGCTTTTAAGGTTTGTTCAGCTAGGCTGAGATTCTCTTTCGCAAATGCATAATTTAACCATGCTTGTGTGATTTGACTCACGAGGCTAATTTGTGTGGCGTCGCGTGCGCTTTGCGTAGCTAAGTATTGATTTAAAGCGGTATCTTTGAGACTTTTCACTCGTCCCCAAAAATCCAATTCATAGGCTGTTACGCCTAAACCAACTTGAAAGGTAGAGTAGGGATTATTGGGATTTATCGAGGGATTTACTTGTCGTACTGCGCTGCCTGTGGCTCCTATCATTGGTCGTTGGTCATTTCGAGTGATTTGGTACTGTTGCTGAGCGCGTTGAATATTGAGCGTTGCAGTGCGCAAATCACGATTGTTCTCTAAACTGATCTCAATGACTTGCAATAAACGAGGATCAGAAAAAAAATCTTTATAACCTTGTTCTGCAATTGAGGTTCCACCATTAGCATGACTAAAGCTTTGCGGAATATCAGAGCGAATGACTGGTGAAGGGGCTTGCATACTGACACAAGCAGTCAGGGCGATAGTAAGGGTAGAGATGACGATTCCACGTGATAAAAGTACAGTCGATCTAGACATGGTACGCTCCAAATAGAAATGAATATGGTTTAGGCCTGCTGTATCAGAGGAAAGGTGACTTTCCTCTGATTTTTCAGTTTAGGAGGTAGTTTCTTGCTTCGTGGATGTTCGCTTTGATTTAAACAGTTTCTCTACGCCGCCAAGGATAAAGACGAAGAAAACAGGAACGAAGAAAATTGCAAGAATAGTGGCTGATATCATGCCGCCAAATACACCTGTACCTAATGCGTGTTGGGTTTCTGAACTTGCACCAGAGGCAATCACTAAGGGAATCACACCACAGGTAAAGGCAAGTGAGGTCATCAAAATCGGACGTAAACGCAGTTTCGCTGCTTGTACTGTTGCCTCGATCAAACTCATCCCTTCTTCTTTGAGCATTTTTGCGAATTCAACGATCAAAATGGCGTTCTTGGCAGAGAGTCCAATGATGGTAATCAAACCAATTTTAAAGAATACGTCATTCATCATTCCTCTTGTCATAATCGCAACTATGGCACCGAAGATGCCCAATGGAACAACTAACATGACAGAAAGTGGAATTGCCCAACTTTCATATAATGCAGCCAGCACAAGGAAGACCACTAACATTGATAGAACCAATAAGAATGCCATTTGCGATTCAGACTGTTTCTCTTGCAGTGAAATTCCTGTCCATTCATAGCCAATTCCTTTCGGCAATTGAGCGATCAGATTTTCCATTTCACGCATTGCATCACCAGAAGAGGTATCAAAATTAGGGATACCCGCAATGCTTAATGAAGGACGACCATTGTATCGGTTATATTGTTGGGGAGCTTTGTTCCATTCAGGTGTAACTACCTCAGACAAAGAGACTAATTGACCGCTTGCACCTGCGACTTTGAGATTCAAAATATCTTTTAAGTGCATACGTGACTTTGCTTCCACTTGGACAATCACTTGTTGCATACGACCCTGATTTGGAAAATCATTGATATACATTGAACCCATAGAAGTCGAAATAATATCGGAGACATCAGCAAATCTCACACCTAGAGCATTCAGTTTTTCACGGTCAATTTTTAAAGAAATATTGTCACCTTGTGGTAAACCTTCATTCCAAACCATGTAAAACTTTTTGTTTTTAGCTGCCATTGCCATCAATTGGTCTTGTGCGGCTAACAATGCAGGCATACCTAAGTTGGCACGGTCTTGTAAGCGGAGACTGAAACCTGAGAAAGTACCTAACTCATCAATTGCGGGTGGAAGCACAGCCATCGTTGCGCCTTCCTTGCTATTTGCCATTTCGGCATTGACAGCGTTGGTCATTTCGGATGCGCTAGAAGTACGATCTTTAAAATCCTTCAATGTAGTAAATGAAACAGCCACGTTCTGTCCAGAACCGCTAAAGCCCCAACCGAGAATCGTGGTGTTATTCTTAACATTTGGATTGTCTTTAAGGCTATCCTCAAACTGATTTACGATGTTTTTTGTACGCTCAGTGGTTGCATCGGATGGCAGTTGGAAGGAGGTTAGGAACCAACCTTGGTCTTCTTCGGGCATAAATGCAGTTGGCCAGTACTTCATTCCCGCAAAGGTTAAACCTGTAATCACAACAAAGATCACCATCATTGGAATACTATGTTTAATCACTTTAAGTAGGATGCGTTCATATTTTTTCGTAACTTTATCAAAGCTACGATCAAACCATGCAAAAAAACCTTTTTTCTGATGATGCCCGTCAATTGGTTTGAGAATCGTGGCACAGAGTGCAGGTGTTAAGACCAAAGCCAATAGTGCAGAGAATAAAATAGACACCGACATAGTCAGGGTAAATTGCTGATAAATGATACCCACTGAACCACTGGCAAATGCCATGGGTAAAAATACCGCTGCCAGTACGAGTGTAATCCCGATAATTGGACTGGTGATTTCCTTCATGGCTTTAGAGGTTGCCTCTTTAGGCGGTAAACCTTCGGTTGCCATAATCCGCTCAACGTTTTCCACCACGACGATCGCATCATCCACGATGATCCCGATGGCGAGCACCATACCAAACATCGTCAATACATTAATGGAAAAGCCTGCAACTAACATCACGGCAAAAGTGCCGAGTAGTGCAATCGGTGCGACAATCGCAGGTATCAGCGTATATCGAACGTTATGTAAGAATAAGTACATCACGATGAAAACCAGAACCATCGCTTCTAATAAAGTATGGATGACTTTCTCAATGGAAATTTTAACGAACGGCGCCGTGTCATAAGGAATACTAAATTGCATACCCTCAGGTAAATTGATGTTTAACTCTTCGATTTTTTCACGGACTGCGTCTGCTGTTTTTACTGCATTGGCACCTGGGCTGAGTTGAATTGCAGCAGCAGTAGACGGTTTACCATCCTCCAAGATCGCAAAGTTGTAGGCTTGAGAGCCAATTTCAACATTGGCGACGTCAGAAAGTCGAATTACACTACCACTGGTTTTGCTTTTCAAACTGATATTTTTGAATTGCTCTATACTATCAAGTTGCCCTTGTGCAGATAAAGGAATGGTGATGAGCTGACCCTGTTCGGCAGGCATATCGCCAAGACGACCGGGTGCGATTTCAACATTATTTTCACGAATAGCTGCATTTACATCACTAATTGATAGACCATAAGACACGAGTTTGTTTGGATCGACCCATATTCGCATGGCTTTTTCTGCACCAAAGGATTGAACTTTTCCGACTCCTTCGACACGCTTTAATTCTTCCACCACATTGCGGACAAGATAATCACTCAAATCAATTTCAGAATATTGACCATTGGGTGATTTGATACCGACTAACATCAAGAAGCCTGATGACGAAGACTCAACTTGTAAGCCTTGTTGGCGGACAATTTGAGGCAAACGTGCTTCGATGGCTTTGATTTTGTTTTGTACATCCACTTGTGCCATATCCACATCTGTACCTGGTTTAAAGGTCGCAGAAATCTCGGCTGTACCAGACGTATCTGTGGTTGAGCTGTAATACAACAGGTTTTTTACACCAGATAATTCCCGTTCAATCAGTGTAACTACACTATCATTAATGGTTTTAGGTGTTGCACCAGGATAGACCGCACTAATATTGACTTGTGGAGGGGCTACGCTTGGAAAGCGGGCAATCGGTAATTTAGGAATACTCAGTAACCCAAATAAGATAATAAAAATCGCGATCACCCACGCAAAAATGGGGCGACGAATGAAGAATTGGGACATCATTGGGCTCCTTGGGTGGCAGGGATTTTCCACGCTGTCATTTCAAGTTTTTGATCAGGTTGAATGCGGTCAATCCCTTCAACAACCACCTTTTCACCAGTTTTAAGCCCTTTATTGACTAGGTAATATTGTTCATATTGCTGCCCTAATTCGATTGGACGAATTTCAGCAGTGCCTTTGGTATTGATGACATAAACCTGAGGCTCCCCAGAGATATTGCGTTGAATCGCTTGTGCTGGGATCAACAAGGCTTGTGGGACAGAAGCGCGATCAATATTCACACGGACATACATGCCCGGTAGTAACTTTCTCTCTGGATTGTTGACTTCAATACGAATGGTGACATCACCTGTTTCTGGATCAACATTGATGTCTTCAAACAACATTCGTGCAGTCACGTTATAAGGCTGACCATGACTGTTAAAGATCCGAACAGTTTTTTGGTCATTTGCAGATAATTCACCGCTTTGTAATGCCGCTTGTAAACGTTCAAAGTCTCCAATGGATTGCTTCACATCGACATAAACTTTATCGATTTGCTGGATGGTCGCCATGGTATTTGCATCACCTTGGCTAACTAAAGCACCTTCAGTTACGAACGACTGTCCAATACGCCCTGAAATCGGTGCTCGAACTGTTGCATATTGAAGATTTAAATTTTGTCGTGTAAGCAAGGCTTTCATTTGAGCAACATCCGCCAAAGCTTGGCGATATTCAGCTTGAACATTACTGACTTCTTGTTTACTAATTGCATTACTCGGAAGTAATTGCTCGTAACGTTCCAGTTGAACTTTTAGACGTGTAACTTCCGCTTCTGCTTTATTAAGTGAAGCTCTATTACTATTTACATCAGCTTGGAAGGTTTCAGAATTAATTTTATATAAAGCTTGTCCTGCCTTTACCTCACTCCCTTGAGTAAATAGCACTTTTTCAATAATGCCACCGACTTGAGGACGAATTTCAGCCGTACGAAATGCTTGTACGCGTGCGGGTAGGTTTTCGCTAAAATTTACAGATTGAGGTTGAACATTGATCACACTCACTTTTGCAGGAGGTGCTTCAGGTTGTTCTACTTCGGAATTACAACCGTGTAGAACCAGTCCAATGGATAGAACTAATGGGAGTAAAAGATGCTTTTGCATACTGCCAAATCTCAGGAGTTTTTGATGTTGACAGTATTTTCTGATTTTGTGTAACCACCATCCGTAAAGTGTGGAAAAAGTGTGGAGATCAATTGATAAATCGTCGTATTATGAAGATTGACTGATTTTTCTATGATTGATCTCTATGTTGGAAGCTTCATTTTCATTCGATTGTCGTGACAAATTTATTCTTGTCGTTGAGGATGAGTATGATATTGGCGATATTATCGAGCACTATTTAAAACGCGAAGGAATGCGTGTAATTCGTGCCATGAATGGGAAGCAGGCGATTGAAATGCATGCATCGCAACCGATTGATTTAATTCTTTTAGATATTAAACTTCCTGAGTTAAATGGTTGGGAGGTACTTAACAAAATCCGTCAAAAAGCTCAGACGCCTGTAATCATGTTAACTGCACTGGATCAAGATATTGATAAAGTCATGGCGTTACGTATAGGCGCTGATGACTTTGTCGTGAAGCCATTCAATCCAAATGAAGTGGTGGCTCGTGTGCAAGCTGTTCTCAGACGGACTCAGCAAAACACTCAAGCTTTAAATAAAAATATAATTTATAAAAATATCGAGATTAATACAGATATTCATAGTGTGTATGTACATCGAGATACTCAGAAAGTTTTGCTCAATTTGACTTTAACTGAGTACAAAATTTTACTCCTTATTATTGATCATCCACACAAAGTTTTTACCCGTAGCGAACTTATGAATCACTGTTTACCAGATAGTGATGCTTTAGAGCGTACCGTTGATAGTCATGTCAGTAAATTGAGGAAGAAACTAGAAGAACAGGGGCTGCAACATATGTTGATCAATGTACGTGGTGTTGGCTATCGCTTGGATCATCCACATGAAAAATAAATCAGGTATTAGCAAACAACTCTTTATCGCGCTGAGTATTGTGAACTTAAGTGTGACGCTATTTTCTGTTTTTATAGGCTATGTAATCTACAATTATGCAATTGAAACGGGGTGGATTACGCTGGGTTCATTGGAAGAGGATTGGACCGAATTTCATGTCGTTGATTGGGTTTGGCTATTCACGGTGATATTTTGTGGTACGGTGATCTCCTTAATTATTGGTTTACTGCTGGCGAAACGTTTTATTGTTCCAATTAACTCTCTAGCCAATGCCGCAAAAGAAATTAGCTTAGGTGATCTTTCTGCAAGAGCTGAAGATACGAAAATACATTCAACAGAAATATCAGAGTTGATGCATAACTTTAATAATATGGCTCAAAAACTTGAAGATTCTGTGAAAACGGCACAAGTCTGGAATGCTGCAATTGCACATGAGTTACGTACGCCAATCACGATTTTACAGGGGCGTTTACAGGGGATTGTTGATGGTGTATTTGAGCCTAAACCTAAACTCATGAAAAGTTTATTGAACCAAGTTGAGGGACTCTCGTACTTAGTTGAAGACCTAAGAACATTGAGTTTGGTCGAAAACCAACAGCTCCGATTAAATATTGAAGCTGTGAATTTTCAAGCGTGTGTAGATAAAGTCATTTCGATGTTTGGCGAAAGGCTCAAACAAGCTCACCTCACGATTGAAACAGAAGTTTCAAAAGATATTGTGCATTGTGATCGACAACGTATGGAGCAAGTTCTCATTGCTCTGGTCGATAATGCTGTTCGATATGCGAATGCGGGATTGCTAACAATAAGATCAAGAATAGATGCCAATGATTGGATTTTACAAATAGAAGATGAAGGGCCTGGGATTGCTTTAGAGTACCAACATGATTTATTTGATCCTTTTTTTCGTTTAGAGGAGTCTCGTAATAAAGAATTTGGTGGAACGGGGCTAGGTTTAGCCGTTGTCCATGCGATAGTCGTTGCGCATCAGGGTTCGATTCAATATGAAAATAAAAAACCAAATAGTGTGTTTACTATTCGTATTCCGATGACAACTGACTCAGACCGTGTTTAGACGAACCATGATCTTTCGGA
>NZ_GG665951.1:218925-225918 GCF_000156555.1 Acinetobacter sp. ATCC 27244 | reverse complement strand
GGGAAATTTCACATCACAGAATGTTCACATAGGATTGATTAGGCTTATTGCTGTTCAAAGCAAATGGATAGGTCTTATGTATCAAAAATTATTGTTTAGTAGTTGTTTAGCCCTGTTTTCAAGTTTCGCATTTGCTCAATCACAAACACCCAAAAATCAAGCTGTTGAACGTATTGATATTCAACAATATGCCGGAAAATGGTATGAAATTGCTCATCTGCCTATGTTTTTTCAACGTAATTGCGTAGGGGATACGACTGCCGAGTATCAACTCAATTATGACAATACAGTTAATGTGGTTAATCGTTGTCGCAATAAACAAAATCAAATCGATCAGGCTGAGGGTATCGCTTACCCCCAAAATGAAGGCAAAAGTAAATTAAAGGTAAGTTTTCTACCAAAAGGTTTACGCTGGGTACCCTTCACTAAGGGGGATTATTGGATTTTACGAGTTGATCCAGATTACCAAGTGGCATTGGTAGGTGGGCCAAGCCAGAAATATCTTTGGATTTTGTCTAGAACACCAAAGCTGAATGAGCAGATTTATAATGATTATGTCGAAACAGCACGTCAGTATGGCTACGATGTAGAACATTTGGTCAAAACATCGCACAAGACACCATAACTTTCAATTAATTAAATCATTTTATTAAGCAGAGTTATGAGGTATAAGTGCTTCATAACTTGCTAAAAATATGAAATAAAATGAATGTAGAATTGAGTCTGATGCAGCATCTAGTGAAATGGCTTCACGTAAAATTCATATCAATATTATTAACATCATAAAAAGAATATTTATGATCCGAACTAGGATGCCAAAATGCTTAAATTTTTTCTGCAATGGATCGATAGTTGGTCATCGACTGCCAGTTTAAGTACAAACGTTGATTCTACAAATACAGTTAAAGACAGTAACATCCAATGGTTTAGAATTTTACCGTTCATTCTGCTGCACGTCGCTTGCTTGGCGGTGTTTTGGGTTGGTGTGTCTTGGTTTGCTGTTGTTTTTATGTTGTTCTTTTATCTGATTCGCATGTTTGCAATTACAGCTTTTTTTCATCGTTACTTATCCCATAAGACCTTTCAAACTTCTCGTATAGTTCAGTTTATCTTTATCCTAATTGGAACAATGAGCGCTCAACGAGGACCTTTGTGGTGGGCAGCTCACCATCGCTACCACCATCGCTATACGGATACAGCACAAGATCCCCATTCTTCGACACATGGATTCTGGTACAGCCACATTGGATGGTTTCTCAATGATCAGAATTTTGCGATCCGCAAAGAAGTCGTGAGAGATTGGCTTAAATATCCAGAACTTGTTTGGCTGGATCGTTTTAGTTTACCTGTTGTTTTGCTCACAGCTGCTTCCATTTATGGTCTGGGAGAATGGTTGGCTGCTGCATATCCGCATTTGGCAACATCTGGGTTACAGCTTTTGGTATGGGGATTTGTGATTTCTACAGTGTTATTGATTCACGCGACTTTATGCATTAACTCGATGGCTCATTTATATGGTCGCCGTGATTTTGAAACCTCAGATAATAGTCGGAATAATTTTATTTTATCAATTATCACCTTAGGTGAGGGCTGGCATAACAATCATCATTTTTATGCAGGCAGCGTTCGTCAAGGTTTTTACTGGTGGCAAATAGACATTACTTATTATTTATTAAAAATAATGAGTTATTTAGGGTTGGTTTGGGGGATGAAACCTGTTCCTCAGCGGGTATATGAGGCAAAAAAATCCTACTCTCAGCAAATAAATATCAATAAACAGAAAGTTGGACAAGGGGAGTCTTCATGAAAATCGCAATTATTGGATCGGGAATTTCTGGACTCTATGCCGCATGGAAACTTTCATCGCGCCATCAGGTCACTATATTTGAAAAGAATGATTATTTTGGTGGCCATACGGACACGCATCGTTTTTGCATCGAAGGGCAGTCACTTGCTGTAGATAGTGGTTTTATCGTATTCAATGAATACAACTATCCTTTATTTAGCGAGATGCTTGCTGAGTTAGGAGTAGAGTCGCAAAGTAGTGATATGAGTTTTTCGGTGAACAACCTTGTAACTGGCTTACAGTACAACCCGTCAAAAAAATGGTCATTATTTGCCAAGCCACAGAATTTTTTTAAAAAAGATTTTCTACACATGTTGGCAGATTTAATCCGTTTTTATGACAACAATAAAGACGTGGTTGTTGCAGATTGTGATTCGCAATTAACGCTTGATCAGTATTTAAATCGACACGCATATTCAGACGCTTTTAGACATGAACACTTGTATCCAATGTGTGGCGCATTATGGTCTAGTCCAGTCGATCAAGTTGGAAAAATTCCTTATAAATTTGTCGTAAGTTTTTTTCAGCATCATCGTATGTTACAGCTTAAGCAAAGACCGCAATGGCAAACGGTGCAAGGTGGTTCAGCTTCCTATATAGAGGCGATCCGAAAATCGTGTGCAAATATCCAATGGCGAGCTATGGCAGTTAGTGCTGTGACACGTCACTCAGATCAAGTTAGTGTGAGAACCCAACATGGTGTAGAACAGTATGATTGGGTGATTTTTGCTAGCCATGCAGATGATACTTTAGCGCTATTAACTGATGCGACGCAGTTGGAGCAAAATGTGTTAGGGCAGTTTGGTTATCAAGATAACCATATGGTGGTTCATCACGATCAGTCCATCATGCCGAAGCGTCGATCTCAGTGGGCGAGCTGGCATGTTCATGTAACGAAAAATCAAAATACTATTTCGTCGCAACATTTGCATTACGGTTTTAGTTATTGGATGAATAAGTTGCAAAACCTATCCTGTAAAACTCAAATTTTTGCAACACTGAATCCAAATTTGAACATTGCTGCGGATAAAATTTTAGTTGAACGACATTATCGACATCCCATATTTAATGCCGAAGCGATTGACGCACAAAAACGTTGGCGCGAAATCAATGGACAATATCGTAGCTCCTTTTGCGGTGCGTATTGGGGATGGGGTTTTCATGAGGATGGAGCAAGCAGTGCTGCACGTGTTGTGGCTCAGATTGAACAGGTATCTTCAGTCGCCGAACAGCAAGGGGTTGAGCTATGCTAAACAGTTCATTTGCCATCGCTTCTGCTCAGATACGGCATCGGCGTTTTCAACCCAAGTCACATGAGTTCTCAACTGATCTCAAATATCTTTGGTTTGATCCAGAGCAACTCTCTGATTTACTCAGTCAATCAAAATTATGCTCTGAACGCCATTGGAGTTTGTTAAATCTATATCCTGAGGATTTTCTGACAGAACAATCAGGTTCAATCCGAGAAAAGATTAAGCGAATCATTCTACAGCAGACTGATAGCATATTACCTAGTCACACGAATATCCGAATACTGGCATTGCCAAGAAGTTTAGGATTTCGTTTTAACTCTGTTGTGTTCTATTTCATTTTCGATGCACAGCAGCAGCCTTTATTCATTTTAAGTGAGATTACCAATACGCCTTGGAATGAGCGTAAGGTGTACGTGCATGATTGTCGGTTACAGGCTCAACAGCGTGCAGATTTTCAAGGTTATCAATTTGACTTTGAAAAATCTTTCCATGTTTCACCTTTCATGCCGATGCAGCTTGATTATCGCTGGCGATTTCATTTTTCAATGCAGCAACACGTGATCTATATGCAGCTTTATCAACAAGAACAAAAGATATTTGATGCAAATATGCGCTTTACGCTATCGGACATCACGCAGCCTTCACAACTACGTCGATATGCTATTTATCATGTCTTTGAACCTTTCAAAATGTTAGCGCAAATTTATTTACAAGCGTTTCGTTTATGGAAGAAAAAAGTTCCATTTTATCGACACCCAAATAAAGAGAAGGATAGAAAAGAACATTATGAAAACTCTCATTTTCGGTGAACAAAATTCACTCCCTTGGGTACTCAAAAGCTTATTTAAGCTGCGCCATGGTCAAATTACATTTCGTGGTTTATGGAATGGTACCGTGGGTGAGCAGGCTGATTTACATGTTGAGGTTGACGTTCACGACAAACAATTATTCGATCTCATTTTAAAGAACGGTGTGCTCGGCGCTGCTGAAGGCTATATTCGTGGCTATTGGCATTGTGAAGATTTAGTTGGTTTGATACAGCTTCTGTCTCGAAATCGTCATTTGCTTGATAAAATCAATCAAAATGTGATCTCTCAAGCCAGCCAGTTTTTGCTGAAAGCTTGGTATAAAACGCGTCATAATTCAATTTCTGGAAGCCGTAAAAATATTGCAGAGCATTATGATCTTAGTAATGATTTTTTTAAATTATTCTTAGATGAATCAATGATGTACTCAAGCGCAGTATTTCAAAATGAACAGATGAGCTTGGAGCAAGCATCTGATTATAAAAAGGAATTGATCTGTCAAAAGCTGAAATTACAACCCATGGACCATTTAGTTGAGATTGGTAGTGGCTGGGGTGGCTTTGCCATATATGCGGCACAAAACTACGGTTGTAAAGTCACAACGATTACGATTTCTGAAGCCCAGTATCAAGAAGCAAAGCAACGAATAGAAGCCGCAGGGCTATGTCATCGTGTGGATATCCAACTTAAAGATTATCGTTTACTTGAAGGAAAGTACGATAAGTTAGTTTCGATCGAGATGGTTGAAGCTGTTGGTGAGGCATATTTATCTACTTATTTTCAACAATGCCGTCAATTATTAAAGCCAAATGGTTTGGCTTTGATTCAAGCCATTACTATCGAAGATGCGCGATATTTAAAAGCCTTAACTACAGTGGACTATATTAAGCGATATATTTTCCCAGGTAGTTTTATTCCTTGCATCAGTGTGTTGACCCAGACGGCTTCCGAACAAAAACTGACACTGAAGCATCTTGAGGATATTGGACAAAGTTACGCTATAACGATTCATCATTGGCGTGAACGCTTTTTAGCAGCCCGTGAGCAAGTCTTAGCTTTAGGGTTTGATGATAATTTTATACGGATGTGGGATTTCTATCTTTGTTACTGCGAAGGTGGATTCAAAGAGGGCGTGATCAGTGATGTACATATGCTCTTTCAAGCAAACCCATATTAGGTCATTTTGTTGAATGCCTGAGGTAAATCCATGTTGACACTACTTCTGATCAATGTCTCGATCATGATTTGCTGCTGGTTATGGGCAAGTTTGAACTCCCGTGCTGGAATTGTTGATGCGGCGTGGAGTTTCTGTATCGCGCTCAACATTGGATTAACTGCGTTCATTCAAGATCAAGCACCGCTTTCGGTTCGATACTTTCTTGGAATCCTGAGTTCGATTTGGTTTTTGCGTCTAGCTGGACATTTATTGCGACGTTATCTCGATGAGCAAGTTGAAGATCGTCGTTATGCCAATATGCGTCGTGCGATGGGCAAATATCAGCATTTGGGCTTTTTTGCATTTTTTATGTTTCAAGCGGGTTTGGCGATTTTATTCTCATTACCCATGATGATTTTACTCAATATCCCTGCAGCTCAATGGAATGATTTGACCAGTTTGTCTTTATGGATTGCTGGGGCTGTGATGTTAATCGCATTTTGTGGTGAAGTGATTGCAGATCAACAACTGTATCGATTCAAGCAGAATCCTAACAATCATGCCAAAACAATGGATCAGGGTTTATGGCGTTACTCACGTCATCCTAATTATTTTTTTGAATGGTTACATTGGTTTGCTTATCCAATCATTGGTTTGGCGGCAGGACAATATTTGCTGTGGATTTACCCTGTATTGATGTGGTTATTTTTATATTACATCACGGGTATACCTTTTAGTGAACAACAAGCCCTGAGAAATAGAGGGCAGAATTATCTCGACTATCAACAACGGACTTCTATATTTATTCCGTGGAAACCCAAAAAGTAGGTGCGCACATGGACTTTATTATTCAACAATCTTTAAAATTGGTAGAAACGGGGATTGTCCCAGATCAAGCCATTCGCGCGGCAATTCGTGCGCTTAGTAAAAAACGCTTAATTCAGGAAGGGCGTTATGATCCTGAACAGTCAGCACAACGATATATGGATGTGTTGGCTATGCTGAAGCAAAGCGATATTGCAATTGCTACAGACATTGCCAATGAACAGCATTATGAATTGCCGACAGCTTTTTTCCAGGCTGTACTAGGCAAGCGTTTAAAATACAGCGCGTGTTATTTCCCGCATGAGAAAACCAGTTTAAATGATGCGGAAGAATTTGCATTGCAGCTATATTGTGAGCGTGCACAATTACATGATGGACAAGATATTCTAGAGTTAGGCTGTGGTTGGGGTTCACTCACCTTATGGATGGCAGAGCGTTATCCAAATGCCAAAATTACTGCTGTCTCAAACTCTGCAACACAACGTGAACATATTTTATCGCAAGCATCGACTAGAAAATTGAATAATATAGAAGTGCTTACTTGTGATGTGAATGTACTTGAGTTGGATTCAGATCGTTTCGACCGAGTAGTTTCAGTGGAAATGTTTGAACATGTTCGGAACTATGAAAAATTGTTTGAAAAAATCCACAGATGGTTAAAAGCAGACGGTTTATTGTGGTGTCATATTTTCTGTCATCGTTTTATGCATTATCCTTTTGAGATAAAAAGTGAATATGATTGGATGTCAAAATACTTTTTTACTGGTGGTTTAATGCCAGCGACATCAACATTTTTACATTTCCAAAAACATTTAGAATTATCTCAGCAATGGCAATGGGCGGGTAGTCATTATGAAAAGACCGCAAATGCATGGCTAGAAAATATGGATCGACAACAGCAATATTTAAAACCAATCTTTGAACGTGTTTATGGACAAGATGCAGCCGCTTGGTGGCAACGTTGGCGTATATTCTTTATGGCTTGCGCTGAGCTATTCGGTTTTGAACAAGGACAGGAATGGGTGATTGGTCACTTTTTATTTAAAAATAATAAGCGATTGAAAACATCCTAATCCCTTAAATAATCGAGTTGATATGATAATAAAT
>NZ_GG665951.1:208452-218460 GCF_000156555.1 Acinetobacter sp. ATCC 27244 | reverse complement strand
ATAAAAACCACTGCAACCAAGAAATCGCACGCTTTAGGCGAGATATTCAGCCGCCATTATTGGTTGCAGATTGGTCTAATTGCACTATCAATTGTGATCGGGATTTCATGCAGTGCGTGGGTAATTAAAGGATCACTGCTTAAAACAGCTCTAGAGCAGGAAATGGAACATTATTGGATGCGTATAGAGCGTAATCCCAATGCAGATTTACCTGACACCAAAAATCTGTATGGTTATCGCTGGATGACTGATATTCCACCGCAACCATTTAGACAAATGTCGCTCCAATCTGGTGTGCATCGTATCTTCATTGATGGTAAAGAACGCATGACTGTTTATGGTGAACGTAATGGTCAACATGTGTTATTAGTCTTTGGCGAAAGTAATGTGAATAAACTAGTGTGGCTATTTGGTCTTGCGCCACTTATGTTTAGCTTATTTATTCTTTATAGTTTTTTATGGTGGTCGAATCGTCGCGCACGTCGCTATTTTTCACCGATTACTCGTTTGGCAAATGCACTTGAGCAAATAGATTGGGAGCATCAGAGTAAAGAGGCTTCACCATTTCAAGATATTTCAACAAATGGCAATATGGAGGCACAGTATTTAAAGCAAGCTTTGGAAAAATATCATGTGGTTTTGAGTGAGTTTATCCAGCGAGAGCGTGAGTTTACTGGAGATGTTAGTCATGAGCTGCGTACCCCACTTACGATTTTAAAAGGTAACGTGCAACTGTGTCAGGCACGATATGGACAAGATAAAGCGCTTACTCGTCTGCAAAATACCATTGAGGATATGCAGCTTTTAGTTGATACCCTATTAGCGATAGCAAGAAATACGACGAATACCTTGACGATAGAGCAAGCTAAACTCTCAGAAATCGTGCAAGATTTGGTATTTGATTTGGAGCCTGTTAGTCATTCCAAAGGAATGCAAATCCATGTAATCCAAGAACATGCTGAGCAGTTACGATGGTTATATCCTTCGATGACTAAAATGGTACTCAGTAATATATTGCGTAATGCACTTAACTATTCTGAAGGTTCAGATATTCATATCATTCAACAGAAGAATAGTATTTTGATTGCAGATAATGGCATTGGAATCAAATTGCCGGATGATTTAAAAGTACAACAACTCTCGGATCGACAATTGCAACTCAAAGCCAAAGGACACGGCATCGGATTGCAGCTTGTACAGAAGTTATGCAAACAATTGGGTTGGCGAGTAGAGTTATACGATCGTCAATTTTATCTCTTAACTCACCCACAACTGGACTTGGCTTTAACTACAGGGTTGATTGTCGTGGTGTATTTAAACTAATCAGAAGCAACAGCAACTTTAAGACCGACCCCAGATACCGTATGAATGAGTTTTTGCTCAAAGGGTTTATCAACCATTTTACGTAAGTTATAAATATGGCTTCTTAAGGCATCACTTTCAGGTTCTTCATCTCCCCAAAGTTCCATGACAATTTCTTGTTTGCTAATCACTTTAGGTGAGTTTCGCATCAGGATTTTTAATAATTTAAACTGAATAGGGGGTAAATCGATGATTTTACCAGCACGAGTAATTTGTTGAGTGGCACTATCAAGGACAAGATCATGTATTTGAAGTTTACTATTGGACACTTCACCCATTGCACGTTTGATTAAGGCTCGTATGCGTACGACTAATTCATTAAAATCAAAAGGTTTAACTAAATAATCATCTGTTCCAGAGGCAAAACCTTTGAGTTTATCATCCAAGGTATCACGTGCTGTTAGCATAAGTACCGGAATATCCAAACCACGTTCTGTTCTTAACCACTCGCATAGTTCATAGCCAGACCCATCAGGTAAGTTGATATCTAACAATAATAGGTGATAGGGCTGTTGTTTAAGGAATTGGCGAGCAGCATCTAGATTACGTGCGTGATCAATAACGAAACCGTGGTCTTCTAAAAATTCACAGACGGTTGAAGCCAGCTCGTAATGATCTTCAACCATCAAGATGAAATAACTTGTATTCGGCATTGTATTTGATTTATTCATTTAAAAGTTGTTGTTTTAATTTAGCACTAAATGGAGATTGCCCAAACCAAATTTTAAAATATTGGTTGGCTTGTGCATCCTGAATTGAGCCTAAAACTCTTTGGTTTAGACTTAGTGCAAGTGTTTTTGAGGAGGCGGTGTATTCAAGACGATAAAGATCACCTTTCCGTACAGGCCGATAAAGTTGGGTAATGCGATTGAGTGGAGAATCTGAACTATAACGATCAACATTCTTTTTGAGGAAGTGTTGAGCTGCTCGCTTAAAGGCCCATTCAGGAATGTCGTGAGTGTAGTTGAAATCTAGGCGAATACTTTGATCTTGCCAATTTTTACTACAATCTTCGGCGAGGTAACTCACAGTTCCCACATTTTTTTTGGTCACAATTAAAGGTGCTGAACCACATGATTGTAAAGAGGCATGACTTATTGTTGTTGTTACCAGTGTAAACACCCCAAATGACAATAGTGCCAAATGTCTTTTTAAGATCAGCATATCAACTCCTTAAGATTCTGTTAGGTAACTTTCTTAAACGGTGTTAACCAAGCGTAGACCCCACTGACGTATGGAAGTGAGCGATACAAACCATTGGCAGGATCCCAATAATCTTGTTGGAATACAATTTGATTTGCCGGATTTATTTTAATTTCACTGATTCCATAAGATGACATGGTTTTGTTACGACCTAAAAATTTGAAGTCGTATGTCATATGCCAGTGCACGTATGCAGAGTCTTGTTGATAAGTAGTATTTAATAACTTAACCGAGACATTACTAACGCGTTGATTCATTCCATTGAAGTGCTTTATTAAGTCTTGCTTAGATGAAAACTGAGCCAGTGTGTCATTTATAAATAATTGCTCAGCATAGAGTTGACCAGCTGTGTCAACAAACTGTGGGGTACCAAGCGTATTGAAAGCTGCAACAAATCGTTGACCTACTTCCAACGCTTGTTGATCATTCAAATTAATCCCTGCGATTTGCTGACGAGCTTGACTATAATCAGGTGTATAGCTAGGGATACTTTTGCAGGCAGACAAAGAAATGATGCTGAGTGCAGCAATCGAAAGCTTTATAACGGTAGACATCATCATTCTCCTATATTCATTGTATCCAGCTTATAGTTGGTTACGTGAAGATGTTGTGAATGATGAATACTATGGTTTTTAGGCTTCTGCTTTGGCCAATTCAGCTTCAATATAGCTAATAATCATCGTGCTTAGGCCTTTGATCATTTCATCGAAAGTGATTTGTGGATTTGGTAATATCAGATGACGAGCTACATTAAAGATACTGCTATTAATACTGATATAGGCTGTGACGCTCAAATTATTTACTTTTAAATATTTTGGATGGCGCATCATGTATTTCATCAGCACTTCCATGAGTGCCATTTCGATCTGACCAATATAACGCTCATATTTGAGCTCGGTTGCATATCGCAGACATATCAAATAACGATCATTGTCACGAGTAAGCAGATCACGAAATGTATAGAAAATCATTTCAAATAAAGGCTCTAACTCCATTTCAACAATAATAGGGGTGAGCTCTTTCACCATGTCGAGAACTTCTTTGACAAAAGTTTTGGCCATGGCATCGTAAATTTCTTCTTTATTTTTAAAATACTCATATAAAGAACCGACACTTACTCCTGCTATATCAGCAATATGACGTGTGGTTGTGCCACTTGTACCATTGGTTGCAACAGCGATAAATCCTGCCTCAATAATCGTATCTACAGTAACTTTTGAGCGAGATTGACGGGGTTTGCGAGTAACCATAATGTATTATTATTAAAATCCGAACATATTGTCAGATTAGCATGCTGCGATCTGAAGTTAAAGACTGATTAAAATAATCCGAACAGATAAAATTACAGTTTTTAAAATTTATGTTTCATATCTGTAATATAAAATAGACTATTTGAATTTATTGGAATCTTATAAAAATTAAAATTATTTTAAGGTGTTGTTATTAAACAGTTTATTCTAATTTGGTGTTTTGGATTTTTGATGTTTTTAAACTTTATAAGTAAGTGATTTAAGATCAAAAACCAAACGATTTTACCCGAATTGAATCCGAACATAAGATCGGTTTACATTGGTTCTAGTAGGGAACTAGGTTCAATAAAATCTCCCGAATCTTTTTTCGTAACTTAAAAAAGAATGAGTGTGGCGAAAAGAGATGAACCTAATCCAAAGAATATTAAAGGGCAAATGACGCTCAAGTGAAGTAGGTAGGTGTAGCCATGATTAGCAGCACGTTGAACAAAGGTTTGAGTTTATTTAAATCCAACCCAATAACTGAGCAAATCGATTTTGCGAGTAAAAAGAGCATACCCATTCGACACTTGGCAATCGGATTTGAAGGTAAACAGATTGATTTATCATTCTATATGAATAATCAGTTTGCAACGATTTTCTTTGCAACACTTTCAGTTTTCTTGACTTATGGTGAAGACTTAGTGATTGAAACAGCGCGTCACCATCGTGATTTGCTCAAAGATCCTATTTTAAAACAACGTGTAACATCTTTGATTGGTCAAGAAGCAATTCATTCGAAATTACACAATGAATTTAATGATGCAATTGTTGAACTAGATTATCCAGTACGTTTATACCGCTTCCTGGGTGAAAAGTTCTTTGATTATATTTTCTTGAAATTCCCACAACCATTAAAACTTTCTCTAATGGCAGGAATCGAGCATTTCACGGCTGTTCTAGCTGAATACATGATGGCACATGAGCAGAATTTCTATTTCTCGGATGATGCCAAGACACGTGCTTTGTGGATGTGGCATATGCTTGAAGAATCTGAACATAAAGATGTCGCTTATGATGTTTATCAAACGCTGAATGGTAATTATCCATTACGTGCTACAGGATTCTTCCTTGCTTATTTCACGATTCTTGGGTTGATTCCATTCTCTGCAACATTGGTTCCAGTTCTGCGTAAACCTCAAGAAATGTTAACTGCGAAATTTTGGAAAGATGCTCGACGTGGCGTGAAACTGATCTTTAGTCCAAAAGATGGCGTATTTGGTAGCACACAAGGTCGAATCTTTGATTATCTGCGTCGTGACTTTCACCCAAATGACCATGATGCCTCACATTATTTTGAATACTACGAGAAGAAATTGTTGTCAGAAGGCGGTGCCTTACATCCGTTCTTTGTGAAGGAATTTACACCGAAGATTCAAGCTGCTTAATTTAGAGTTTGAACTGAGTTGCAGTAAGTAGTGCAGGACGGATTTTATGAGTTTAGTTGGCAGAATAGCTCATTGTTATATGAGCAGTTTGGTTCTAGTCATATTTTATTCGTCCACTATGCTGTCAAGAACTTCAAGGTGTTTTTGATTTTTTACTCTTTATATGAGGGGATCAGTTATGGTCGCTCAAGTTATTCGAAATGTATTTTCAGACAAACTTAGTACTAAATATCAAGGTATTGTCCAAAATTTAGCGAACAAGGCTCCAATTCCTATTCGTCATTTTGATTTCAAATTTAATCCAGCTGAGTTGGATCAGAAGTTCTTCTTAAATAAAGAGTTGGCGACTTCTTATTTTCACGCTTTATCGATTTTCTTAACCTTTGGTGAGGATGTGGTCATTGAGACAGCTCGTCACCATCGTGAATTTATTAATGATCCGATTTTGAAACAAAGATTGACTTCATTAATTGGTCAAGAAGCAATTCACTCAAAAATTCATAATCAATTCAATGATGAAGTTCTCAAAGAGAATGGTTATCCAGTCGAATTACTCCGTGCGATTGCTGATAAAGTGTTTGAGTACGGAATTTATAAACTACCGCACTCTATGCAGCTATCTTTGATGGCAGGTATTGAGCATTACACCGCTGTACTCGCTGAATTTATGATGCAGCATGAAGAATATTTGCTTGGTTCGCAAGATGAAAGACAACGTGCGATGTGGATGTGGCACATGCTCGAAGAATCAGAGCATAAAGATATTGCTTATGATGTGTTTCTAGAGTTATCAGGCGATTACTGGGTTCGTATTACTGGATTCTTACTTGCAAGTTTAACCATTTTAGGTGGTGTTTCTTTAGGTGGTTACTTGATGCCATTTATTCGTAAGCCAAGTAATTTAATCAATCCACGCTATATGAAAGATGTATTAGAAAGTACCGCATTGTTATTTGGTAGTGAACGAGGCGTATTTGGTAGTAGCTTTATGCATATCTTGGAATATTTACGTCCAAGCTTCCACCCAAACGACCATGATACGACCAAGTACATGGAATATTACAAAGAGCGTTTATTAAATCCAGAAACAGGTTTGTTATCACCTTATTTCTTAAAAGAATTTGTACCACCTGTTCGTGCAGCATCTGCATAACTTGGTCAAGCTGAAACAATAATTTGGAATACAAATATGAAATTATTTGGAAAGAAAGCCAAACCAAGCCAAAACGCATATGCAGTGGTAACTGGTGCGGGAAGTGGGATTGGTCGTAGTTTTGCACTTGAACTGGCAAAGCGTGGCGGGACTGTGGTTTGCTCCGATATTAACTTGGAAGCAGCAAAAGAAACGGTTGCCTTAATCGAGCAATTGGGTTCAAAAGCTTTTGCAGTAAAGTGCGATGTTGGAAATGCTAAACAAGTTGAAAAGCTTGCTGACCAAGCAGAACAACTTATGCAACACCCAACAACACTTGTGATCAACAATGCTGGTGTTGGATTGGGTGGTAAGTTTGATGAAACCTCTCTGGAAGATTGGAAATGGGTTTCAGATATTAACTTATGGGGCGTGATTCATGGTTGTCACTATTTTGTACCAAAGTTTAAACAACTTGGTCGCGGTGCAATTATCAATGTTGCTTCAGCAGCGTCTTATACTGCGGCACCTGAAATGACAGCGTATAACGTGACTAAAGCTGGTGTACGTGCTTTGTCTGAAACGCTTTCAGCTGAATTGAGAAAACATAACATCAAAGTTAATGTGTTATGTCCAACATTAGTGCCAACCAATATCATCAAAAATGGCAAAGTACCGCACAAGGGCATCTTGGATTATGCATTGACGAACTTGGCTTTTACCACTAGTGACAAAGTTGCCAAGCTGACATTAGACCGTTTGGATAAAGATCAGCTTTATACCATCCCTCAGATTGACGCAAAACTATTCTGGTTAATGAAACGTACTGCTCCGAATTTATATGCAAAATTCTTGGGTACATCATACCGATTAATGAAATAGCCTAAGCAAATGTAAAATCTCTATCGAGTTTTGATACGCGTAATGATCGTCCGCAACCTGCATAGTATCAAAAAGATAATAAGGTTTTATATTCAAGAAAGTATTAAATAAATGAAAGTGGTGAACAGGTTTTGCGGATGAAAATGGTTTTGCCTACTTTTCCCAAAAGAAAAGTAGGTCGAGCCGAAGGCTAATGATGAAATTTAGATGAGAATTCGGTAAGACAGCGTTATTGACATCTGTTTTTAGATGAAAGGATATTTTGAATGACAGCTCAAGCAAAAAAATTAAATTCTGCTGACAAAAAAGCACTCCCACAGCATATTTACGATACATTTATCGTGGGGGCGGGTATTTCAGGTATTGCGACAGCAATCCGTCTTGATCAAGTTGGTTATAGCAACTATAAGATCATTGAAAAGGCGACACGCGTTGGTGGTACTTGGCGTGAAAACACTTATCCAGGTTGTGGTTGTGACGTACCGTCAGCTTTGTATTCATATTCATTTGCACCAAGTGCAAAATGGAGTCACTTATTTGCTCGTCAACCTGAAATTTTAAACTACCTTGAAGAAGTGAGTGAAAATTTTGGCGTAAGTTCAAAAATTGAATTTGGTACAGAGTTACTCAGTGCAAAATGGGATAATGAGCGTAATTTATGGGTGATGGATACCAATAAAGGGCAGTTCTTGTCACGCTCAGCGGTCTTCGCAACAGGTCCAATTACCGAAGCTCAAATTCCAAAATTAGATGGCTTAGAGACCTTTACTGGCGAAATGTTCCATTCAGCAAGATGGAATCATGATTATGATTTGACGGGTAAACGTATTGCGGTCATTGGAACGGGCGCATCAGCTATTCAGTTTGTGCCACAAATTCAACCTAAAGCCAAAGAATTGTATGTATTCCAGCGTACCGCGCCGTGGGTTGTTCCAAAGCCTGATACGGATTTGGGCGATGTAAGTAAAAAATTAATCGAAAAATATCCATTGATCCAAAAAACTTGGCGTCAAGCGGTAGCTCAATCATTGAATGCGATTAACTTTGGGTTACGTAATCCTGCTGTGTTAAAGCCAGTCGGTGAGTTGGCTAAACTGATTTTACGCTTCCAAGTTGAAGACCCAGAATTGCGTAAAAACGTGACGCCAAACTTCACTATCGGATGTAAGCGTTTGTTGTTCGCAAACAATTATTATCCAGCTTTACAGCAACCAAATACTAAACTCATCCCTCATGGTTTAGTCAAGGTTGAAGGTAATACTGTTGTTGCTGCAAATGGTGAGCGTCATGAAGTGGATGTGATCATTTGGGGTACAGGTTTTGAAGTCTCTCATCCACCGATTGGTAAGCGTGTTGCGAATGAAAAAGGTGAGATTTTAAATGACCTTTGGAAAAGTAGCTCTCCAGAAGCGTATTTAGGTACAAGCATTGAAAACGTACCAAATGCTTTCTTGGTTTTGGGTCCGAACGTTCTGGTATATGACTCTTTTATTGGTCTAGCAGAAGCTCAACTTGATTATATCGTTGATGGTTTATTGAAAATTAGAGATCAAGGTATTGCCAAGTTAAACATCAAACTGAAGTGATTAAAAAGCACAATGAGTTAGTACAAAAGCATCTTAAAACAACTGTTTTCAATGCTGGTGGATGTAAGAGCTACTATTTAGATGCAAATGGTCGAAACTTTGCTGCTTGGCCTTGGTCATTGAAGAAGTTAAAACAACGTTTAAAACAGATGGATTTAAACGATTATCAAGTGACGTATCAAACTGAAAAGACCAACTAATTTTTTAGTCGAGTGATATAAGGGCAGTAAATTTTATCTTAGGATGGAGTTTGCTGCTTATTTTTTGCAAGATACAAATAAATTAGGAAATAAATATGAAAGATGGACAATCAAGCCGAACGGCTGAGGCGGCTGCAGCTTTACGTGCAAATCATTTCCAAAATGCTCAAAATCCAGTTTTTTCTGACCCATTTGCATTTGAGCTAACCAGCAAAGGTTGGCAAAAATTATTGAAAACATCGCTTACTGTTAAAGTGATGAACTCAACTGTATTTAACCGAACTTTAGGTTTATTGACAGGGCAAGTTGTTGGTCGTTCTCGATATGCAGAAGACTTATTGCAGCAAGCGATTCAGCAAGGAACTCAGCAATATGTCTTGGTGGGTGCAGGTTTAGATTCGTTCACGTTGAGACAAGCACAGCGCTATCCTAATTTAAAAATTTTTGAAGTCGATCATCCTGATACCCAAGCGGCAAAACAGTCGAAACTCAAAGAATTTGGTGACATTCCAGCTAATGTTGAGTTTGTGTCAATTGATTTTGAAAAAGAGTCGATTGCAGATGCTTTGGCAAGAAGTTCATTTCAACAAGATGGAAAAGCATTTTTTTCTTGGTTGGGTACAACACACTATCTTGAACCACAGACCACACTACATACTTTATCGAGTATTGCTCAAATCGCTAGCGAGGGAAGTGAAGTAGTTTTAGATTATTCAATTGACTATCGTGAATTGGATGGTGTTGAGCGTTTCGGGAGTTTATTTGTTTCACAATTTACCCGTTTCTTAAAAGAACCATTAAAAGGTCAGTTTCGACCGAAAGATTTGCATCAAGCTGTAAATGAAATTGGCTATCAAGTTATAGAGGATTTATCAGGTGATGGTCTAAGTCAGCGGTATTTTCATCAGCGTCCAGACCATATTCGACATACCATAGCAACGCATATGCTGCATTTGTGTTTAAAAT
>NZ_GG665951.1:190632-208188 GCF_000156555.1 Acinetobacter sp. ATCC 27244 | reverse complement strand
GATTGAGAAGAACACAATTAAGAACATTAAAAAAACTAGATATGCTACGCTGGTGAGTTTTATTTAAGAAACTTGTCGCTATGAGCGCTGAACAACAACTTGAGGCCAGTAAATTTCAATGGTCTTTTTTACTGCCTAAGTATTGGGGAATATGGATTGCTTTACTGATCTTGATGGTATTCGCAATTTTACCTTGGGCAATCCAATGGCGTTTAGCGGATCTTTTATCTAAAGTGGCATGGAAAGCTTTGAAATCTCGCAGAAAAACCACAATTAGGAATCTAGAGGTTTGTTTCCCTAATAAAAGTGAGTTAGAAATACAAAAGGATGCACAACAAGTTTTCTTGAATATGATGCTTGGTTTGTTTGAGGCATTAAATGCTTGGTATAAGCCAAGTTGGTTTAAAAACCGAATTCATATCCATGGATTACAACATATTCAAAACGCACAACAGCAAGGGGTGCTATTGTTAGGAACACATACTACACTTTTAGATGCAGGTGGTTTTGTAAGTAGTCGTTTCTTTGATTTTGATGTGGTTTATCGTCCACAAAACAATCCTCTACTTGATATGTTGATTCGTAGATGTCGAGCCACGATTTATAAGAATCAAATAGGCAAAGATGATATGAAAGGCTTAATTCACAGTCTAAAAAATGGGCATGCCATTTGGTACAGTCCTGATCAAGATTTTGGATTGAAGCAAGGGGTTATGGCGCCATTTTTTGGTGTTCAGGCTGCGACATTAACAGCGCATCGACGATTGATGAAAATTACCAAAGCATTGGCTATTCCTTTATTTTTTTATCGTGAAGGTGATATAACAAATCCGCAATATCATATTTTATTAGAACCACCTTTAGAAAATTTTCCAAGTCTTGATGAGATCGAAGATGCGACGCGAGTGAATTTGATTATCGAAAATCGGATCAGAATGCAGCCAACGCAATATATGTGGTTTCATCGTAGATTTAAAACAAGAATCGAAGGACAAGCAAAAATTTATTAATTGAACACCCTTAAGTTTACTGGCATGGTCGAAACTATAGTGTAATAATTAAACGGATTATTTTTTGGATTTTGATATAAGACCATGATTCAGATTGATTTAAATAGCGACTTAGGTGAAAGCTATGGTGCATGGAAAATGGGCAATGATGATCAAATCCTTTCTGTGGTCAGTAGTGCTAACATTGCCTGTGGTTTTCATGCAGGTGATCCACAGAATATTTTAAAAACGTTAAAACAAGCAGCTCAACGCAACGTCGCTGTTGGTGCACATGTTTCTTATCCTGATTTGGTTGGCTTTGGCCGCCGAAACATGGATTTGTCTTATGATGAATTATTTGCAGATGTGCTGTATCAGATTTCAGCTTTACAAGGTTTGGCCCAAGTTGCGAGAATACGCGTTAAGTATGTAAAGCCACATGGGGCGTTATATAACACCATCGCTACAGATTTAGAACAAGCCCAAGCCGTGATTGATGCGATTCAACAGTATGACGCCAATCTCGTGTTGGTTGGGTTGGCTGGATCACCGTTGATTCCCTTTGCCCGTAAGCAAGGTTTAGCAGTGGTTTCAGAAGCGTTTGCGGATCGTGCTTATCACAACAATGGCACTTTGGTCTCTCGTCGGTTAGATAATGCTGTGATTCATGATACTGGGCTGGTTGCACAGCGGGTATTAGATATGGTGTTAAAAGGTGGAGTGGAATCGATTGAGGGCGAGTTCACCAAGATTCAAGCCGATACTATATGTGTGCATGGCGATACGATGGGGGCTTTACAAATGGCACAAGAGATTCGACAAACACTGTTAGCACAGCATATTCAAATACGTAATTTTGTGGGTTAAGCCTTTTTGACCATAATAAAAAGAGTGATGAGATGCGGTTTTTATCAGTTAATTTGGATTGTGTGTTAATTGAATTTCCTAGTTTAGAAGAAACAATTGCAACGTATCATTTTTTACAACATAGCCAGCATCCTTATATTCAGGAAATGATACCCGCAGCCCGAACGATATTGGTTTATTTTGATTGTTTGTGTATTGATGTAAAGAAATTAATCCAGTGGATCTCCACGCAAAAAATAAAACAAGACTTTTTCAATACAGGCAAAGAAGTTGTTCTACAGGTTGATTATCAAGGTGCTGATTTAACCCATGTTGCTGAGTATTTGGGAATCAGTGTTGATGAGGTTATCTATAAGCATACTCACAGTCATTGGCAGGTTGCATTTATTGGTTTTGCCCCAGGTTTTGCGTATTTGGTCTGTCCTGATCATCCATTCACCAGTATCCCGCGTTTGGCCTCGCCACGAAAGAAGATTCGGGCTGGATCTGTGGGTTTAGCGGGTGAATATAGTGGTGTTTATCCTAAAGATAGCCCTGGAGGCTGGCAACTGATTGGTCAAACAGATGAAAAAATGTGGGATATTCATCGTGCTCAACCTGCTTTATTGTTACCCAGTGATCAGGTCATTTTTAAAGATGTTCGCAATCATCCAACACAGATTTTTGTCCCCGATATACCCATTTCTATTCCAAAAAGGAATGAAAAATCAGCAGTATTCGAAGTTAAAAATGTCGGTTTACAAGTCTTAGTGCAAGATGATGGGCGTAGAAATATGTCCAAACTGGGTATAGGACGAGCAGGGGCGATGGATGATCGTGCTTTTAAAAGTGCGAATCTAATTGTAGGCAACCCTTCTGATGCGGCTGTCTTTGAAATATTGAATGGTGGATTGCGATTGAAAGTATTGCAATCAACAGTGATTGCAGTGACAGGTGCAGCAGCAGCGCTTTGGATAACTTATGCGAACTCGAACAAAGTTCAAGAGTCATTATACCAGCCGATTGCTTTAGACGCTGGTGATGAAATTTATATCTTGCCACCTCAAGCAGGACTTCGTAACTATTTGGCTATTCGTGGTGGGTTTGCTGTTGAGCGTGTGCTAGAAAGTGCAAGTTATGATGTTTTGGCTGAGTTGGGACCATTACCGATTAAAGTTGGTGATCAAATTTATGCTGATCAATTAAAAACACAAGCTGTAAACTTAGATCAATCGGCTATTACTTTACCAAGCAAGGGTGAGACGGTTGTGGTTGATGTCATACTCGGACCTCGAGCGGATTGGTTTAATCCACAGAGTGTGGATCTATTATTTAGTCAAGCTTGGTTAGTCACCACAGAAAGTAATCGAATTGGTCTAAGACTATTGGGAGAGCAGCCGCTACAACGACAAATAAACCAAGAGTTACCCAGTGAAGGATGTTGTACGGGTGCAATTCAAGTTCCAGCAAATGGTCAACCAGTTTTGTTTATGAATGACCATCCATTAACAGGGGGGTATCCAGTGATTGCCGCGGTAGCACCGTATCATCTGGGGCTGATTGCTCAACTTGCAGCAGGGTGTTTCATTCAATTTAGAAAAATTTCAGATTTTATGGGTATCGCATCACATGAATACACAGCATAAACTTTTAATCGCTAATCGTGGGGAAATTGCGGTTCGTATTATTCAGGCTTGTCAAGATTTAGATATTCGTTCAGTTGCAGTGTATGCAGATGATGATATTGATAGTTTATATGTCCAATATGCGGATGAAGCATGGGCGCTGTCGGGGGTGACTGCCAAAGAAGCCTACTTAGACATTGATAAAATTTTATCGATTGCGCGACAGGCACAGGTAACGATGATCCATCCAGGATATGGTTTTCTGTCGGAGCGTGCGGATTTTGCTCAAGCTGTCATTGATGCTGGATTGATCTGGATTGGACCATCGCCAGAAAGCATTGAGAAACTAGGGGATAAAATACAAGCGCGTAAAATTGCTCAATCTGTTGGTGCACCTTTAGTTTATGGGACGGAACAACCGCTTAACTCTGCGGCTGAAGCAGTCACTTTTGCTCAACAATATGGATTACCGATCGCAATCAAAGCTGCTTATGGTGGTGGAGGGCGTGGTTTAAAGGTGGCTTGGCGGTTAGATGAAGTTGCTCATTTATATGCGTCTGCGGTACGTGAAGCGCAAGCTGCATTTGGGCGAGGTGAATGCTTTGTAGAGCAGTATTTAGAAAAACCTAGACATATCGAAGCACAAATCATTGCTGATCAACATGGTCAAGTGGTGGTCGTTGGTACTCGTGATTGTTCTTTACAGCGTCGTAATCAAAAGTTAGTCGAAGAAGCACCTGCACCTTTTATCAGTGAACAAATTTATCAGCAAATCATTCAGTCGTCAGTCAATATCTGTCGAATGGCAAAATATGTGGGTGCAGGAACAGTTGAATATTTATTGAGTCAAGATAACAAACTTTCGTTTCTTGAAGTGAATACACGATTACAGGTTGAACATCCTGTGACAGAACAAACTACAGGCATCGATTTGGTTGTAGAGCAAATCAGAATTGCCTTGGGGCAGCCACTTTCGATTCAGACAACTCCTGAGCCTCTGGGGCATGCAATTGAGTTTAGAATTAATGCAGAAGACCCTGCACGTGGTTTTATACCTGCGTTTGGTCAAATCACTCAGTTCGATCCACCATCCGGAATCGGTATCCGTTTAGATCGAGGTGTAGGAAATGGAAGTCTGGTGTCCAGCCATTTTGATTCTTTGATGGCAAAATTGATTGTGACTGGAGCTACGCGGGAAATAGCGATTCAACGTGCTAAGAGAGCACTTGCTCATTTTAAATTAGAAGGGATTGCTTCTGTATTGCCATTCCATCAGGCGATTTTAACTGAACCTGATTTTGTGGATGAGTTTAAAATTCATACGCGTTGGATTGAGCAGGATTGTTCACAGGATTTTGCAGTACAGCCTCGCAGTCAAAGATCGGATCAAATGACATTGCAGCGCTATCATATTGAGATTGACGGTAAACTGCATGAGATTGGGTTGCCTTTAGCGTTCTTTCAAATGGAGAACAAGCACCGCCCAGATGTCCATAACAATGTTAAACAAGTTTCTAAAAACGAAAAAGCTGTACTTGCACCGATCAATGGTGTCATCAGTGCTTGGAAAATTAAAGAGAATGATCAAGTGCAACAAGGTGATGTGATTGCCATGATGGAGGCGATGAAAATGGAGGTTCCTGTAATTGCTCACTGCACAGGAAGGATTCAGCATCTAAGAGGTATAAATTTGACCATAAATGCAGATGAGGAAATTGCGAGAATAGAAGGATAGTAAGTAAATTATGTAAGCCATTAAATCTACTTGAGATTTAATGGCTGTAGACAGATTAACGACGGCTGTTATTATAAATCGCCATTGCAGCAGGTAAGTTCTTACGCATATCTGCAATACGTTGTGTATTTGATGGGTGAGTGGATAAGAAAGCAGAACCACTCTTGCCATCTAAGCGGTTCATTTTTTCCCATAAAGTAATGGCTGCATTTGGATTGTAGCCTGCTTGTGCCATCAGCATTAAACCGCCGTAGTCAGCACGACTTTCTAGGTTACGAGAGTAAGGTAAGCCGATACCAATTTGGCTGCCTAGATTGATTGCCGCATTACCCGCTTCACCAATGTTTGCACCTGCATAAGAGGTACCAATACCAATTGCTAAGTTAGTTAATGCTTGAGCGCCAATTTTACTTTTCGCATGTTCTTCTAAAGCATGCGTCATCTCATGGCCCATGATTGCAGCGATTTCATCATTGGTGAGATTAAGCTTATTTACAATGCCTGTATAGAAGACGACTTTACCACCTGGAGCGACATAAGCATTGACGGTATCTGATTTCAATACAGCGAGCTGCCAGTCAAAACGTTGACCTGTTTGGTTAAGTTTATCTGCATGTGGTTTTAGACGATTAAATACCGTGTTGATTCGTTGGTAAGTTGCAGAACTTGTATCAAGTTGATTTTTTGCACGGGCTTCTTGAGTCATTTGTGCAAAGCCCTGTGCTGATTGTGCATTGAGGGTTGCAGTATCGGCACCAGCCATTTCAGCAAACGATGCGCAGCCAGAAATGGTCATCACAGTGATTGCACAAAGGCTTAAAGCGAACTTCTTCATACTTATTCTCTCCAAATCAGTATCTTATCAATATCAATATACTTAAGCCGAATTATAAAAAAAGTTGACCATTCTTTACATTCTGATTATCTCTATAATCATAGTAATTATGTAATCAAAAGCCTATTGATTTTGTTCTTTTTATTCAAAAAATAAAGCCAGTGTGAACACTGGCTTTTTATATGACGGTGATCTAAATTAATCAATCTTCATCATCATATTCATCTTCAGGAAAGGTATTTTCCTCTAAAGACGCATCAAAAATTAAAATTGCTTTACCATCAGTTTGGATCATGCCTTGGTCTTCAAGTGTTTTGAGGACACGACCAACCATTTCACGAGAGCAACCGACAATACGACCAATCTCTTGACGAGTGATACGAATCTGACGACCATTCGGTAAAATCATTGCCTCTGGTTGAGCAGATAAGTCGATTAAGCAACGTGCAATACGACCTGAAACGTCGATAAAGGCAAGGTCAGTTACTTTACGAGTTGTGTTTTTAAGACGACGCACTAGTTGAGCAAATACTGCGTAACTTAAATCAGGATACTGTTTACTTAATTCATGGAAATTGTCATAAGAAATCTCTGCAATTTCGCATACATCTCGAGTGCGTACTTCAGCAGTACGTTGAGGGTTCTTTTCAAAAAGACCCATCTCACCAAAGAAGTCCCCAGGGTTCAAATAAGCAACAACGATTTCACGTTCATCATCTTCACGTAAAATAATTGATACTGAACCTTTTAAAATTAAATACAGTGATCTTGATTCCGTTCCAGCGTCAACAATCGTGGTGCGTTTAGGGTATCTGTTAATATGAGCACGTTTTAGCAAAGCTTTTACTGATTCAGGTAGTTGGCCTGGAGACAAAGCATCAGTGCTAAGATGTGAAAAATTTGAAGTCATGCTTAAAATTTCCGAATTTGGATGAAACCGATCGCACAGGCTCGTTTGAGCTTTTTCTACACAGAAGAGATGAAATTCCTTATCAACTCATTTTATGTTAGTGTACAAGAACAGAGTAAATTTATAACGTTTTTCGGGTAGTTGCAATGCAAACAAGTGTACATTGGTTAGAGAATGTTGCTTTTGAGGCGAAATCAGAAAGTGGTCACAGTTTAGTGATGGATGGTTCTGCTGAATATGGTGGTGAAAACCGTGGCCCACGTCCTATGGAGTTGATTTTAATGGGACTTGGTGGGTGTGCTTCGTTTGATATTGTGACTATATTAAAGAAATCTCGCCAAGATGTGACAGGTGTCATATGTCAGCTAAAAGCTGAGAGGGCGGACACAATTCCAGCAGTATTCACCAAAATCCACTTACACTTTGTGATCACCGGGAAAGCGGTGAAAACCAAGCAAGTCGAAAAAGCCGTGGAATTATCAGCAGAAAAATATTGTTCAGCAAGTAAAATGTTGTCTGATGGTGGTGTAGAAATTACACATGATTTTGAAATTGTTGAAGCAGAATAAACGGAAAACTATTAAGTTTATCTAAAAAGTGATCTATTTAACATAGATCACTTTTTTAGGCTTTATTTTAGAAACAACTGAGGATCAACACGTGCATTGTTAAGACTCATTCCCCAATGCAAATGTGCACCTGTGACTCGCCCAGTTTTACCCACTAAGCCGAGTACCTCACCTTGGCGAATAGATTGCCCTTTTTCTACATTAATTTTACTAAGGTGACAGAACATGCTGATTAACCCTTGACCATGATCAATTAGTACGGTTTTTCCATTAAAAAATAATCACCAGTCTGAACAACAATACCATCAGCAGGTGCTACCACTTTTTGTCCAACTGGTGCAGGAATATCTAAACCGGAGTGAGGTGCACGTTCTTCGCCATTAAAGAATCGCTTGCGACCGAAAGAGTTACTGAATTTCCCAGCTGTTGGTCGAATAAAATTTGGTATGCTTTTCCATGTACTGGTTGTAAATGACTCATAAACGCTATTCTGTTCTTTAGCTTCCTGAGCATAACGATCTAACTGTGCTTGACTAGGGTTAACATAGTCTTGATTTTTAATGGTAAGCCGTTGTTCAGCATATGTATAAGGTCGGATTTCGATTTGAATCGGTTTGCTGTTTGTGGTGAGCTGTAATTGACCAACAGGTGTAGAAAGAGGAATACCTAGCACAGCATAACGTTGTGTACCTTCTTGCGTGATTAACACAGGCTTTTGTTGATAAAAGACTTCTGTAGTTTCTGCCGTTAAAGGAATAACAGCAACTCCACCGGCGCGACGAGAATCTTGTGGAAGTTGTGCAAATGCCGAATGAATAGAGACAAGACAAGCTGCGCCAAGCAATATTGTTTTTAAATACATGAGAGCCATTTTTGATTCAAGTAAAGTGTTAAGCTAAAACGTCGGATTAAGAATCACAATAAGGATTTTGTTCAAAATGCGATAGATCGAAAAATTAAACAAAATATACTTGAAATAGATTGTTTATAGACCCATATTATGACTGAGTTTTATTCATTGTTGTTTTAATAAAATATTGAAAAATATATAAATTTTATTTGAAATTTTAAAAAACGTTCCCATCTAAGTGATAAGTTAAAAATTTGTTGTGAGGAATAACAAGAATGCGTTTTGAAAAATTTACAAACCGCTTACAGCAAGCGCTCTCAGATGCACAATCTTTGGCAATGGGTAAGGATCATACTGCTATCGCAGGGATTCATATCTTGACAACTTTATTAGAAGAGCCAGCCAATTTAAGTTTGCTGCAACAGGCGGGCGCTCGTTTGCCAGAATTAAAGCAAAAACTTGAGCAAGCTATACAAAATGCACCGACACTGGCAAATCCAACGGGTGATATTAATCTTAATCCCGAAGCGGTAAAGGCATTAAATCTAGCTGATCGCTATGCTCAGAAAGCAGGTGATGAGTTCTTATCAACCGATTGGGTGTTACTTGGTTTAGCTGAGACAGGAGAAATCAAGACGATCCTCAATAGTGTCGGTGTAACCTCAGAAAGCTTGCGTAAAGTTATTGAAAATATTAGAGGAAATGACAAAGTCATGAGCAATAATCACGAAGATCAACGGGACTCACTGAATAAATACACCATTGATTTAACTGAACGTGCATTAGCGGGCAAACTTGATCCTGTGATTGGCCGTGACGATGAAATTCGCCGTACGATTCAGGTGTTATCTCGCCGTACCAAAAATAATCCAGTATTGATTGGTGAACCGGGGGTCGGTAAAACCGCAATTGTTGAAGGTTTAGCCCAACGTATCGTAAATGGCGAAGTGCCAGAAGGATTGAAGAATAAACGCGTCCTTTCACTGGATTTGGGTTCTCTCCTTGCTGGTGCAAAATACCGTGGTGAATTCGAAGAGCGTTTAAAAGCAGTACTTAAAGACCTAGCTAAACATGAAGGTGAAATCATCCTGTTTATCGATGAGCTACATACACTCGTGGGTGCTGGAAAGGGTGATGGCGCAATGGATGCAGGGAATATGTTAAAACCTGCTTTGGCACGCGGTGAGTTACGCTGTGTAGGTGCAACGACTTTAGATGAATATCGTCAATATATTGAGAAGGATGCTGCACTTGAACGTCGCTTCCAAAAAGTATTGGTGGATGAACCAAGTGTTGAGGATACCATTGCGATTTTACGTGGTCTAAAAGAGAAGTATGCAACTCACCATGGCGTGCAAATTTTAGATTCTGCGATTATTGCTGCAGCGAAAATGTCGCATCGTTATATTACTGATCGTCAATTACCAGATAAGGCGATTGATTTAATTGACGAAGCAGCATCGCGCATCAAAATGGAGATTGATTCAAAGCCTGAAGCTTTAGATAAACTTGATCGTCGTTTAATCCAGTTGAAAATGCAATTGGAAGCCGTGAAAAAAGATCAAGATGATGGTAGTAAAGCTGAAGTCAACCATCTTGAACAGCAAATTGCTGAAAAGCAAAAAGAGTACAATGATCTTGAAGAGATTTGGAAAGCTGAAAAAACACTGGTTGAAGGTGATAAGAAAGCGCAAGTAGAATTGGACCAAGCTCGAGTTGCTTTAGAAAAAGCAAAACGTGAAGGTGACTTAGCTGAAGCAGCACGCTTGCAATATGGTGTGATTCCAGAGTTGCAGAAACGACTAGAGCAGGCTGAGATTGCTGAGGAAAACGAAGAACCAAAACTTATTCGTACCAAAGTGACTGAGAACGAAATTGCGGAAGTCGTAAGTGCGGCAACAGGTATTCCTGTAGCGAAAATGTTGCAAGGTGAACGTGAAAAACTTCTCCATATGGAATCATTTTTACATAACCGTGTGGTTGGTCAAGATGAGGCTGTGGTGGCTGTTTCCAATGCAGTACGTCGCTCACGTGCAGGTCTATCAGACCCGAATCGCCCTAGTGGTTCTTTCTTATTCCTTGGTCCAACAGGTGTGGGTAAAACCGAGTTAACCAAAGCGCTAGCAAATTTCTTGTTTGATAGTGATGATGCCATGATTCGAATTGATATGTCCGAATTTATGGAAAAACACTCAGTCAGTCGTTTGGTTGGTGCACCTCCAGGCTATGTCGGTTATGAAGAAGGTGGTGTTTTAACTGAAGCTGTACGCCGTAAACCTTATAGCGTCGTACTGTTTGATGAGGTGGAGAAAGCACACCCAGATGTATTCAATATCTTATTACAAGTGTTGGATGATGGTCGCTTAACAGATTCACAAGGTCGTGTGGTAGACTTCAAAAATACAGTGATTGTGATGACCTCTAATCTCGGTTCACAAGATGTACGTGAATTAGGTGAAACGGCGACAGATGATGAGGTTCGAGCTGTGGTGATGAGTGCTGTAAGCCAACATTTCCGCCCAGAGTTTATCAACCGTATTGATGAGCTGGTGATTTTCCATTCACTGAAAAAAGCTCAGATCCGCGGCATTGCCGATATTCAGTTGGATCGTTTACGTTCTCGTTTGGCCGAGCGTGACATGCGATTAACTGTGGACGATACTGCATTTGACCTATTGATAGATGCTGGTTTTGATCCTGTTTATGGTGCTCGTCCATTGAAACGAGCAATCCAACAACAGGTAGAAAATAATTTAGCTCAGAAAATTTTATCTGGCGAGTTTCAAGCAGGTGATAACATCTTGATTAAAGGTGAAAATAGTCAGCTTGTATTTGATAAGGTCAAACTGAGTTAAGCTTAAAATTTTATCAATTGAACAAAAAGATGGTGATGAAAATTGCCATCTTTTTTTGTTTATATGCTATTGATCAGTTTTTTTTAGGAATATGCTGAATAAGATTGCAGCTTGATGAAAAACTTGATAGTTTCAGAACAAATAAGAAAAAGATTCAGGATGAATTGCAATGAAAAACAAGCAACATTATTACGCAGGTATTTGTGTAATTTTGTGCATGGGTATTTTGCCTTCTTCATTTGGGTGGAGTGCTCAACCGATGCCAGAATCAACCTTAGCACTACAAACAGGATTGGCAACGAGTACCTTGCCGAATATTATTTTCAAAGCCAACCAAGATGCTTTGCAACCTGAGCAAGAGCGTTGGCGTATTCAACGTGCGTTAAGTGATCGTTTCTTACGTGAAGTGAGGATCAGTATGCTGGAAGATGGTTCACTATCACCTTACGAAGAACAAAAGAAAAATACGGTTTCAGATAGCCGTGATAAAAAGAGGGCAACCTTGAAACCACATAAAGAGTCTCCTGATCGATTTATGGTCTATGAGTTTGAATCGACGAATATACATGGTGAAATCACGATTACTGTAAAGTAATCGTGATCTGAAATGTTAACGACTTGATCATTTATTTTATTGAGGGATGCATAATTTTCCACGCTCTGTGGATCTTATGATTTCGTTTAAAATCTAAACCAATGGTTTCATTTGTAATTTCTTCAATGTCATACATGGCTTCGATTTCTTCATCCAATTCAAAACCACGATAGTTATTGGAGAAATACAACGTTCCATCGCTGGTTAAGCGGTTCATTGCACGTTTAATCAGCGATACATGGTCACGTTGAACGTCAAAGGTTCCATAAAACTTTTTCGAGTTTGAGAACGTTGGAGGATCAATAAAGATTAAATCGTATTGCTCATGTCCTTCTTTTAACCATTCAAAACAATCGCTTGCAAAGAACATATGCTGTTCATCAGCGTGATCTACAGTTAAACCATTCAGCACAAAGTTTTCTTTAGACCAGCTCAGGTAGGTATTAGATAAATCTACACTAGTTGTACTCGCTGCACCGCCCAAAGCAGCATGTAAACTTGCTGTTGAGGTGTAGCTATAAAGATTGAGGAAATGCTTTCCACGAGCTTCTTTAGCAATTCTCAAACGCATTTGGCGATGATCTAAGAATAAACCTGTGTCTAAGTAATCGGTCAAGTTAACCAAGATACGAGCATTGCCTTCTTGAACAATAAAGCGTTTAGATGCGGTACTTTGCTTTGTATATTGGTTTGATCCAGCTTGTCGTGCACGAGTTTTAATAAAGATTGCATCGCGACCTAAGCCTGTCACAGCACGTATCGCAGCAAGGGCTAAATTAAAACGTTTTTTTGCTTTTTCTGGATCAATACTTTTAGGTGGAGCATATTCTTGTACATGCAATCGATCGCCATACAGATCAACTGCAACATTGAAGTCTGGCAAGTCTGCATCATATAAACGCAAGCAGTAAACATTTTCTTTTACAGCCCATTTTTTTAGGTTCTGCATGTTCTTTTGCAAGCGGTTGGTAAAGTCTTCTGCACCTTCAATTTTTTCGAATTGTTGTGGTTGCCATGTTGCTAAAAATGGCTGTGTGACTGTGGCTGGCTTCACCGTACCAAATCGCACATAAATCGGTAATTTACCATTCATTAAGCGGAGTGTTTGAGGCTCAAGAAAAGCCAGTACATCAGCTTGTTCAACTTGTGCGGCAATAATGGCTGCACGTTGATTTGGGAAATTCTTTTGTAATAGCGCTGATAAACCAAGATATAAAGAACGGTTAGATGCTTTATCGCCTAAACGCTCACCATACGGTGGGTTAGTTACAATAAAGGCTTTTTTTCCTTCAGCATGGAAGTTGTCCCAATCCGCTAAAGTACGTTCTTCAATTTGGATTTGATCAAGTAACTTTTCAAAACCAGCGGCAATGATGTTTTGACGAGTGGCTTTAACAGCTTCCCAGTCAGCATCATAAGCATATAGTTTTGGTAAGGGGCGTTCTAATGCCTGTTCATGGCGTTCCGCAGCCTCTGCTTTTAGTGATAACCAAAGCTCACGGTCATGTCCATGCCAACCGTTAAAACCGAAACGTCTAACTAGACCTGGAGCGCGATCAGTCAATATCATCAGGGCTTCGATGATAAATGTACCTGAACCACACATAGGATCAAGGATAATATCAGGTTGATATTCGGCTAATTCTGCTTTTTGTAAAATTGCTGCTGCAAGATTTTCTTTAATAGGAGCATCGGTCATGAAGCGACGATAGCCACGTTTATGTAGTGAATCGCCAGATAAATCTAAGCAGTAAGTGTGTTCTGTCTTACCAGCCAAAACATAGAGCGTAATTTCTGGTTGTTTAATATCAATGCTTGGCCGTTTACCCGCAGCTTCCATAAATGAATCGACAACACCATCTTTAACACGTAAGGTTGCGAATTGAGTATTGACCTTAATTTCACGTTCGACATGTAGGCGTACTGCAAATGTGCTTTGTGGCGCAAAGATAAGCGACCAGTCAAAGCTGATCGCACCTTCATAAAGTTCTTCAGCCACATCACGTGCGTCATGGGTATGTTCAAGCTCATGAGTATGAATCGGTAAAAGTACGCGAGAAGCAAGACGTGACCACATGCAAATACGGTATGCATTTTCAAGCGTGCCTTTAAATACCAAACGTCCAGCGAAGCGTTGAATGTTTTGAATCCCTAAATTTTCCAATTCTTGTTGTAATAAGGTTTCAAGTCCATCCGCACAGGTCACCCAATAGTTTGTCAGACGTTGTGTAGAATTCATGCACATTTCCAAAAAAGCAGTTCAGCAATCGGCTATTTTAACTGATTTTTATCAATTCTGTCGGTGCTTATTTGTTTGATTGTCAGCTTTATCATCGATTAACGACTTTTTTGAATATCTGATAGCTGAGCGAGCTATCAGTTAGAAAAGCATTTTGGATAATAATTTTAATAGTTGGTACATATTTTGCTAACAGTAACATTGTTCATCAGAAAATTATTTTTCTTAAAGTTGATGAAATTAAAGAAATTTAGTGGGGGAATTATGAAAGATAATCTGAATAATGATGTGGTTGTCAATGCAGATGCTTTTGCGATCGCAACTCAAATGTATGTTCGTATGCGGCGTGTATCAGGTCGAGTTATTGATGTGATGTATTTAGTGCATAATAAAGATTACGCTCGACATATTGCAGACCTTGCTTTGGCAACTGAAGATCAGGAATTAGAGCGATATGTTGCTCGCTTAAGTTCATTAATTGATTTGTTGCCTGAAAACAGTGTAGAGAAAGCAGCAAAAACTGAAAAAGTCGAACAGCCAGAGGTGTCAGAGCTCTATTCAACAGAGGTTACAGAAGAAGAGATTTATCAGGCTCAAGTGCATCATCACTATATTGGTGCATTACGATAGCGGGATTTTGTTGCAAAGCTCTAATTTATTGCAACATATCGATGAAAAGTTGTGCTACTAAAATAAAAGAATTGGGCTACACTATGCAAGTTTTGGTGATTCGACCCATAGGAATCCATTATGCATATTGCAGCCCTGCATCAACCGAGTCAGGTTCAATTGAATCAACAAGGAAATTTAAAACACTTTTTAACAATTGAGGGTCTTTCCAAGGAAAGCCTGACCAAAATTTTAGATACTGCGCAAAGCTTTTTAGATGAAAATAATAATTTGATTAACCGTCCCTTACTGGAGGGATTAACGGTAATGAATCTTTTTTTGAAAACTCTACTCGTACTCGCACTACATTTGAAGCAGCAGCGAAACGCTTATCTGCCAATGTCTTGAATATCGATATTGCGCGTTCTAGTACGTCCAAAGGTGAAACCTTACGAGATACACTTTGGAATTTGGAAGCGATGGCTGCTGATATTTTTGTGGTACGCCACTCGTCATCTGGTGCAGCGCATTTTATTGCCAAAGATGTTTGTCCCAATGTTGCGATTATCAATGCTGGGGATGGTCGTCACGCACATCCAACTCAAGCGATGTTGGATATGTTGACCATTCGTCGCGAAACTAAAAAACCTTTTGAAGCGTTATCGGTTGCCATTATTGGTGATATTAAACATTCACGTGTCGCACGCTCAAATGTTGCAGCACTACAAACTCTCGGCTGTAAGGATATTCGTGTGATTGCGCCGAATACATTATTGCCAGTGGGCTTTGATGAATACGGTGAACATGTTCGTTTGTTTAATAAAATGGATCAGGGCGTGAAAGACTGTGATGTGATTATCGCATTGCGTATTCAAAATGAACGCATTGACTCGCCAGCCTTATCATCACAAGCTGAATTTTATAAAATGTATGGCTTAAACAAAGAGCGTTTAGCATTGGCTAAACCTGATTGTATCGTGATGCATCCTGGCCCTATGAATCGTGGTGTGGAGATAGATTCGAGTGTCGCTGATGGAGATCAATCGGTGATTTTAAAACAAGTGACCAATGGTATTGCAGTTCGAATGGCGGTACTTGCACTTGCGATGCAAGGGCAGTTACAAGAACAAGGTTTAATTGAAGCGATTGCACTGTAAAGGATAGATCACATGAGTATTGTAAAAATTGAAAATGTCCGTGTGCTCGATCCAATTCAAAAAACTGATCAAGTCAAAACGGTTTATATCGAAAACGGCAAGTTAATCGATGCTGTTGAGCATGTTGATGAAGTTATCAATGGTCAGGGTAAATGGTTAATGCCGACCATGGTTGATCTTTGTGCACGCCTACGCGAACCAGGACAACAACAACACGGTACCTTAAAATCTGAAGGTAAAGCAGCTCGTGCCAATGGTATTCTTCACGTTATTACTCCACCAGATTCTAAGCCAATTGTTCAAGACAATGGCGCCTTGATTCATGGTTTAATCGAAAAAGCATGGTTGGATGGCGGCATTTATATGCAAATCATCGGTGCGCAAACCCAAGCCTTGAATGGCAAACAACCTGCAAATATGGCTGGTCTAAAAAAAGGTGGTTGTACCGCAGTTTCCAATGCCAATGCCGCTTTTGAAAATGATGATGTCGTGATCCGTACACTCGAATATGCTGCTGGTTTGGGTCTGACAGTTGTGTTTTATGCGGAAGAGGCTCAAATTGCGAAAGATGGCTGTGTGCATGAAGGCTTTATTGCATCACGCCAAGGCTTACCAATGATTCCTGCAATTGCAGAAACAGTTGCGATTGCTAAATATCTTTTGATGATTGAAGCCACTGGGGTGAAAGCTCATTTTGGTCTATTGTCATGTGGCGCGTCAGTTGAGTTGATTCGTATGGCAAAAGCCAAAGGTTTGCCTGTTACAGCGGATGTTGCTATGCATCAATTACATTTAACAGAACATTTAATTGATGGCTTTAATTCATTAGCGCATGTACGTCCACCTTTGCGTTCAGAACAGGATAAAGCATTACTGCGCCAAGGTTTAAAAGAAGGCGTAATTGATGCGATTTGTACCCATCATGAACCATTAAGCAGCTCTGCTAAAATCGCCCCATTTGAAGAAACGCAATCAGGAATTACAGCATTTGATACCTATGTTGCTCTGGGTGTTCAACTGATTCAAGAAGGTGTATTTGAGCCTTTGGAATGGGTTGAAAAAGTGACTATCATTCCTGCTGAGGTTGCTAATATGCGTGAGCGTTGGTTGCAAGAGGCGGGATGGGTGTTGCTTGATCCAGAACAACAATGGACGGTATCGAAAGAGAGCATCCTCTCTCAAGGCAAAAATACGCCATTATTGGGACAACAGCTTACTGGTAAGGTTGTTCATACATTTGCCTAAGATTTAGTCCAAGTTGTTGAGTGGAATAGAGTTTTGGCTTAAAGCTCTATTCCGCAGTCTGTAGCTGATATGTTTATATTGTATTGAATTTTTTAAAAACCCATGAAAACGATAAAAAATAGATTAAAGTATCAATGAAATGAGATTTACTTTGCATAAAATTATAAAAAAGAGATATAAGTCATTTGAATTGTTGGAGTTAATACAATGTCTACAAATCCAATGGAGTTACTTAAACAAAAAGTATCAGCGGTGATCGTCAATGATCAAACCAGCTTGGTAAATGAAAAAAATGATATCTTGTCTAGATTTTACCCAATTCTTTTGTCTCAATTTTTAGTTAAACCTGATCTTGTTGATCAATTAAAGGAAAAATTAACGCCTTCTGTTTATGATTTGTTTGAAAAAAATAATCAGGTAAAAAATGCATTATTGTTACGTTTGGCTGCAGGGCGAGTTTCGGTTGCTGAAGTGGAAAAAACTTTAAATCGAGCCAA